>DASVLN010000141.1:0-8878 GCA_036384855.1 Burkholderiaceae bacterium
TCGCCACGCGCGGCGGCGCGCCGCCGCCGGCCGGCTCGTTGCGGGCGACGATGCGCAGCCGGCCGCCGGCGGGCATCGCGTGCTTCGCGTTCAGGGCGAGGTTGATCAGCGAGAGCTCGAGCTCCGCGAGGTCGACGCGCACCGGCCGCGTGTCGGGCTCCACCTCGATCTCCATGTCGATGCGCGAGCCGAGCGTGGAGCGCAGCAGGCCCTCGGCGCCCGGCAGCCAGGCGCGCAGGTCGACGGTCTCCGGGCGCAGCGCCTGGCGGCGCGAGAACGACAGCAGCTGGCGCGTGAGCCGCGTGCCGGACTGCACCGCGCGGCCCATCGCGAGCAGGTGCCGCTCCTCGGCCAGCTCCGGATGCAGGTGGCGGTGCACGTGCAGGCTGCTGGAGACGATGGCCAGCAGGTTGTTGAAATCGTGGGCGACGCCGCCCGTCAGCTGCGCGAGCGTCTCGAGCTTCTGCGCCTCCATCACTGCGCGCTCGGCGGCGGCGCGGCGCTCCTGGGCCTCGACCAGCTGGGCGGAGACGGCCTGCTCGCGCCGCGTCTTGCGGATCGCCACCAGCGACACCCACGTCAGGCCCGCGGTGACGGGCGCGAGCAGCGCGGCGAGCAGCCCCACGTAGTGCAGCCAGCCGGCGAACATCGCGCGCCGTCCCACGCCCGCGACGACGTACAGCGGATAGCTGCCCACCCGCTGGAAGCTCGCGAAGCGGACGTCGCCGTCGCGCGAGCGCACGACCGCGTCGCCGGAGGCTTCGCCGACGGCGATGCGGGCGAGCACCTGGTCGTCCGGCGACCGCCGCGTGCCCACCGGCTCGTCGGGCCACGCGGCGAGCACCGTGCCATCCGTGCGCACGAGCGCGAAGCGCGCGAGCTTGGGCGTGTCGGTCGCGAGCGAGCGGAAGTAGTCGCGGAAGAAGCGGGGCGACAGCGAGACCGCAACGATGCCGCGGAAGCGCTCGTCGGCGGAGCTGCGCCGGATCGAGACGTTCATCAGCTCCCGCCCGGTCTGGCGCCCGAGCAGCACCTCGCTCACGCCCAGGCGCGCGCCGGGCGGCTTCTGGGCGATGAAATACGCGCGATCGGCGACCGGCACCGTGCCGCTCGCGGCCGGATAGCGGTCGCTGCGCGCCAAGGCCTGGCCGTCGGCGTCCCAGATGTTGAGGTTCACGATCGACGGGACGCCCGCGACCATGTCGGCCAGGCGGACGTGGATGTCGTGCTCGTTCGCGCGCACCTCGTCGTCGGTGAAGCTCGCGGCCGCGTCGGCGCGGCGTGCGATCGAGGCGGCCACGTCCAGCGTGTGCCGGGCATGGTCGCGCACCAGCACGCCCGCGCGGCGCGCGGTGGCGACGGCCTCGGCGCTCGCGTTCTCGTAGCCCCACCAGGCGGCGGCGAGGAAGGCCGTCAGGGGGATCAGCATCGACCCCCACAGCACGGCGCGCAGCCACGAGGTGAGCGGCGTGTCGGCGCCCGCGTCGGTGTCCGCCGAGGCGCCCGCTCGCCGCGCCTGCAGGTTGCAGACGAGGCACATGAAGATCGCCACGACCGCGAACGAGCCGACGTGGCGCGGCTGGTCCGCGACCGGGATCGTGGGCGGGATCCAGGGAATCACCGCCGCGATGGCGGCCGTCGCCGCCACGGCGAGTCCGCCGGGGATCCCCCACATCGACGCGGCCAGGGCGATCGCCGGATAGGCCACCACGAACGGCATCTGGTCGCCGAGCGCCGGCTGCAGCGCCGCCCGCAGGCCGACGCAGGCCACCGCGGTGAGCGCGACCAGGGCCCAGCGCGGCGCGGCGCGCAGGCCCGCCGCGAAGGTCTTGGACGGACTGGCGAACGTCTTCGGCATGGCGCCGGTTGCGGAAGCGGTGGTGGAGACCCCGCGATGGTAGCGGCCCGCCGCCGACCCGCGCGGGCGTGGCCCCGCGCCCTCAGTTAATAAACTGGTTTATCATATATCCCTATATGAAAAAGCACGACTTTTCGCACCGCTTCGGGTTCGTCGTGAACGAGGTCGGGCGCCTGTACGGTCGCCAGTTCGACCAGATCTCGCGCGTGGAGCTCGGCCTGTCGCGTGCGCAGTGCCGCCTCATCGCGCAGGTGGCTTCCAACGAGGGCGACCGGCCGTGGACGCAGGCCGAGCTCGCGCAGCGGCTCGAGCTCACTCCGATGGGCGTCGCGACGCTGTGCGACCGCATGGAGGCTGCCGGCTGGATCGTGCGCCGACCCAGCGCCACCGACCGCCGCGCCAACGCGATCGAGCTGCAGCCGCGGGCCGAGGACGCGCTCGCCAAGGCCATCGCCGTCAGCGACCGCGTGCAGGAGAGCGCCCTGGCCGGGTTCACCGCGGCGGAACGCCGGCAGCTGCTCGCCATGCTGCAGCGCGTGCGGGCCAACCTCTCGGCAGCGCCCGCGGCGCCCGCCGCGGGGGACGATCAATGAGCCCCCGCCCGGCCGATCCGAAGGGGGCTCGCACCGGAGTCCGCAGGACGCAGGTTGCCCTATCCTCCCGCCCGGCCGGTCCGAAGGCGGCTCGCACCGCGGTCCGCAGGACGAAGGCTGCCTCATGAGCGCGCAGGGCGACCACGCCAGCATCCCCCACCGCGGGATGATCACGGTCTCGATCATGCTCGCGACCATCATGCAGGCGCTCGACACGACCATCGCCAACGTCGCGCTGCCGCACATGCAGGGCTCGCTGCAGAGCTCGCAGGACCAGATCTCCTGGGTGCTGACGTCCTACATCGTCGCCGCCGCCATCGCCACGCCGCTGACCGGCTGGCTGTGCTCGGCGTTCGGACGGCGGCGGGTCTTCCTCGCGGCGGTGCTCGGCTTCACCGTCGCCTCCGCGCTGTGCGGCATGGCGGGCTCGCTGTGGGAGATCGTCGCGGCGCGGCTGCTCCAGGGCCTGTTCGGCGCTGCGCTGGTGCCGCTGTCGCAGGCGGTGCTGCTGGACATCAACCCGAAGGAGAAGATCGGCCAGGCGATGGCCATCTGGGGCGCGGGCATCATGGTCGGCCCGATCCTGGGCCCGATGCTGGGCGGCTGGCTGACCGAGAACGCCGACTGGCGCTGGGTCTTCTACATCAACCTGCCGGTGGGCGCGCTCGCCTTCTACGGCATCGCCCGCTTCCTGCCCGAGAGCCGGCCCGAGGGCATCCGGCTGGACCTGTTCGGCTTCGCGACGCTCAGCCTCGCGATCGGCCTGCTGCAGATGTTCCTCGACCGCGGCGAGCAGCTCGACTGGTTCGACTCTCCGGAGATCCGCATCGAGGCGATCGGCTGCCTGATCGCGTTCCTGTTCTTCCTCGCGCACACGTTCACGATCGAGGGCCGCTCGTTCTTCGACCGCCGGCTGCTGCTGGACGCCAACTTCGTCTCCGGCCTCGTGCTCGCCTTCATCGTCGGCCTCGTGCTGTACGCGACGATGGCGCTGCTGCCGACGCTGCTGCAGGGCCTGCTTGGATACCCCGTGGTGTACACCGGCATGGTGATGGCGCCGCGCGGCGTCGGGACGATGGTCGCGATGCTGCTGGTCGGGCGCATGCTGCACGTCATCGACGCCCGCTGGATCATGGCGCTCGGCTTCGCCCTCACCGCCCTCGCGCTGTGGATCATGACGCGCATGACGCTGGACATGGGCAGCTCGCTGATCGTCGCCTCGGGCATCATCCAGGGCCTGGGGATCGGCTTCACGTTCGTGCCGCTCACCGCGGTCGCGTTCGCGACGCTCGCGCCGCAGCTGCGCAACGACGGCACGCCGATCTTCAGCCTGCTGCGCAACATCGGCTCAAGCGTCGGCATCTCCATCGTGCAGGCGATGCTCACCTCGGGCACGGCGCGCGCGCACGCGGAACTCGCGGTGGACATCAACCGCGCCAACCTCGTCGTGCAGGGCCTGCCGCGCCTGCTCGACCCGGCGACGCCGTCCGGCCGCGCGATCCTCGACCTCGAGGTCAACCGCCAGGCCGCCATGATGGCCTACCTCGGCGACTTCCGCTTCATGCTGGCGCTGACGGTGCTGTCGATGCCCCTGCTGCTGCTGATCCGCAAGCCGCGGCCGGCTCCGGCCAAGCCGGGCGAGGACGCCGTCGTCGCCGAGGCGGAGCTGCTGCACGAGGTGTGATCCGCCGATCCCGCGATTGGCTCGACGGGCCAAGCATTGGCTCCGCGGGCCAGTCGCGCACGCGACGTTCCAGGGGTCGCACCCTAGGACACGGGCGGCGGGCGGGCGCAGAATCGTCGGCTCAGGCGCGCGCGGCCGCCGTCGCGCCGCCGCCCCGACGTGCCATGCGAGGACCGCCATGAAGAACGACCTGCCCCCGGCTCCCACCAGCGAGGAGATCGCGACCGCGCTGCAGGCCGCGCTCGAGCGCCAGCGCGCGGCCTACTTCGAGCACCCGGTGCCGACGCTGGCCGAGCGCAAGGCCGACCTGCGCACGCTGCTGCGCTTCATCCGCGACCACAAGCAGGCGCTGTGCGACGCCATCAGCGCCGACTACGGCCACCGCTCGCAGCACGAGACGCTGCTGGCCGAGGTGTTCCCGGCGATGGACGGCATCACGCACGCGATCGGCCAGCTGCGCAAGTGGATGCGCCCGCAGCGTCGCGCCGTCGACCTGCGCAACTTCCTCGGCGCGCGCAACCGCGTGATCCCGCAGCCGCTGGGCGTGGTCGGCATCATCGTGCCGTGGAACTTCCCGCTGCACCTGAGCCTGATCCCGCTGACCTACGTCTTCGCCGCCGGCAACCGGGCGATGGTCAAGATGAGCGAGAACTCGCGCCACCTCGCGGCCTTGCTGATCGAGAAGATGCCGGCCTACTTCCCGCCGGAGAAGCTGCAGTTCTTCGACGAGACCGGCGGCGTGGGCATCGAGTTCTCGAAGCTGAAGTTCGACCACCTGCTGTTCACCGGCTCGGGCGCGACCGGACGCTCGGTGATGGCGGCCGCCGCGGCCAACCTGGTGCCGGTGACGCTGGAGCTGGGCGGCAAGGCCCCGGCCATCGTCTGCGACGACTTCCCGCTGCGCCTGGCGGCCGAGCGCATCCTGTTCGCAAAGCTGCTCAACGCCGGGCAGATCTGCACGACGGTCGACCACGCCTGGCTGCCGCGCGCCCGCATCGACGAGTTCGTCGCGCTCGCGGGCGAGATCGTGCTGCAGCGCTTCGGCTCGATGGCCTCGGCCGACTACACGTCCATCATCGACGAGCGCGCGTTCGAGCGCCTGCTCGCCGCGCTCGAGGACGCCCGCGCCCGCGGCGCGCGACTGGTGCAGCTGCTTCCCGGGGAGCCCTTCGACCGCGCGACGCGCAAGATCGCGCCTCATCTCGTGCTCGACGCACCGGCCGACTGCGAGCTGCTGCAGCGCGAGATCTTCGGCCCCATCCTGCCGCTGCGCGCGTACGACCGCCTCGAGGACGTCGTGCATGCCATCAACGCCGGCGCGCGGCCGCTCGCGATCTACCCGTTCAGCTACGACGGGCAGCGCGTGCAGATGCTGCTCGACCGGGTGATGTCCGGCGGCGTGTCGGTCAACGAGGCGCTGTTCCACGTCGCCCAGCACGACCTGCCCTTCGGAGGCGTCGGCGAATCCGGCATGGGCCACTACCACGGCCGCGAGGGCTTCGACACCTTCTCGAAGCTGCGTCCGGTCTTCTACCAGGCGCGCGTCAGCGGCATGAAGTTCATGGCGCCGCCCTACGGCCGCTTCGCCAACGCGCTGCTGGGCTTCCTGACCAAGTGACCACGCCCGGCGCGCGTCGCCGCGGGGTCACTTCGACGCCACGACGTTGGGCACCAGTACCGGCTTGTCCATGTACTGCTCGGGGAACAGGCGCTTCAGGTCGGCGACCTTGGGCAGGTCGTTGTAGACGATGTAGGGGTGGTCGGGGTTCAGCGCCAGGAAGTTCTGGTGGTAGCCCTCGGCCGGGAAGAAGCCCTTGAACGGCTCCACGCGCGTCACGACCGGCTTGCCATACGCCTTGGCGGCATCGAGCTGCGCGATGTAGGCCGTCGCGACCTTGCGCTGCGCGTCGTCCAGGGGGAAGACGGCCGAGCGGTATTGCGAGCCGTGGTCCGGGCCCTGGTAGTTCAGCTCGGTCGGGTTGTGGGCGACCGAGAAGTAGACCTGCAGCAGCTTGCCGTAGCTGACCTGCGCCGGGTCGAACGTGACCTGCACGGACTCGGCGTGGCCGGTCAGCCCGGTGCCGACCTTCTCGTACTCCGCGGTGGACTTCGCGCCCCCCGAGTAGCCGGAGACGGCGTTCGTCACGCCCTTCACATGCTGGAACACGCCCTGCACGCCCCAGAAGCAGCCGCCCGCGAAGACGGCCGTCTCGGCATGGCGGGCGGGGTTGGCGGGCTCGTCGACCGCCGGGGGCGGGATGGCGACCGCGGTCTCCGCGGCATGGGCCGTGCCGATGAAGTGCGTGGCGGCGAAGACCACCGCGCCCGTCGCGAGCAAGGCGGCGAAGGGACGCAGGCGGCGTGACGGCGGGAGGGTGGCGGCGCGCGAGAAGCGGGTCATGGCGGGTTCCTTGGCAGGTCGTCGGGACGTCAGGCGGGCGTGAAGGTCATCGCGACGCCGTTCATGCAGTAGCGCAGGCCGGTGGGCTTCGGGCCGTCGTCGAAGACGTGGCCCAGGTGGCCACCGCAGCGGCGGCAGTGCACCTCGTCGCGCACCATGCCCAGCGACAGGTCGCGCTCGGTGGCCACGGCGTTGGGCAGCGGCTGCCAGAAGCTGGGCCAGCCTGTGCCGCTGTCGAACTTGGTGTCGGACGAGAACAGCGCCAGCGCGCATCCGGCGCACGAGAAGGTGCCCTTGCGGTGCTCGCTGTTGAGGGGGCTGGTGAACGGCGTCTCCGTCGCCTCGTGGCGCAGCACGGCGTAGGCCCGCGGGCTCAGCTTGGCCTTCCACTGGGCGTCGGTCATCTCGACCTCGTAGTGCGTGGCCGGCGCGGCGGCGCGCGCGCGGACGCCGGCGGCGACGAGCGCGACGAGACCGCCGCCCAGCACGAACTGGGCGCCGGACAGGAGAGCGGTGCGACGGGCGATGGGCATGGCTGGCTTTCCGAGAAACGAAGTGGCGACGTGGATGGGTCGGGCGACCGGCGCCGATCCTTACACGCCCGGCGCGGCACTGGGTGAATGACCCGGCCGAGCTCGAATGGTTCATCGAGCCTCCCGCGGCCGGGACGCGACAGCGACGCGCGCGGACGCGCCCGACCGGCCCCGAATGCCCGCAGAATGCCTGCATGAGCACGTCCCGCCTCGACGACCCCGCCGTCCGCACCGCCGTCGCGCCCACCGGCCGCCTGCGCGCCTCGATCAACCTCGGCAACCCCATCCTCGCGAACGCCGATCCCGCGACCGGCCGCGCCCGCGGCGTCTCGGTCGACCTCGCCCACGCGCTGGCCGCGCGCCTGGACATGCCCCTCGAGACGATCGAGTTCACCGCCGCCGCGAAATCGGTCGACGCCGTGGCCGGCGAGGCGGCGGATGTCGGATTCTTCGCGATCGACCCGGCCCGCGGCGCCTCGATCGCGTTCACCGACGCCTACGTGCTGATCGAGGGCGCCTATCTCGTGCGCGCGGATTCGACGCTGCAGGCCAACGAGGAGGTCGATCGCGCCGGCACGCGCATCGTCGTCGGCCAGGGCAGCGCGTACGACCTGTACCTCACGCGCGAGATCGGGGCCGCGCGGTTCGTGCGCGTGCCCACCGGGCCGGCGATCGTGGAGACGCTGGCGGCCGGAGGCGCGGACGTGGCCGGGGGCATCCGCCAGGCGCTCGCCGACATCGCCCGGGAGCGCCCGGGCCTGCGCCTGCTGCCCGGCCGCTTCATGGTGATCCGCCAGGCGATGGGCCTGCCGCGCAGCCGCGGCGAGGCGGCCGCGGCGGCGCTGTCGGCCTTCGTCGAGGAGATGAAGGCGAGCGGCTTCGTCGCCGACGCCCTCGCCCGCCACGGCATCTCGGGCGCCTCCGTCGCGCCGCCCGCCGACGCCTGAACCCCTTCCCACTCCGACACCGCCTGCCCATGGATTCCCCGAACGCGCTGCCGCGCCACCAGACCTCGATGACCGTGCTCATGACGCCCGACATGGCCAACTTCTCCGGCAACGTCCACGGCGGCACCATCCTGAAGCTGCTCGATCAGGTCGCCTACGCCTGCGCCGCGCGCTACGCCGCCCGGTACGTGGTGACGCTGTCGGTCGACCAGGTCGTGTTCCGCGAGCCGATCCACGTCGGTGAGCTGGTGACCTTCCTCGCCTGCGTGAACCACACCGGCACGAGCTCGATGGAAGTCGGCGTCAAGGTGCTGGCCGAGGAGATCCGCACCCAGCGCGTGCGCCACGCCAACAGCTGCTTCTTCACCATGGTCGCCCTGGACGACGATCGCAAGCCCGTCGCGGTGCCGCCGCTCGTGCCGGCGACCCCCGAGGAGCGCCGCCGCCACGCCGCCGCCGAGCTCCGCAAGGTGCTGCGCGCCGAGTACCGCAGCCGGTTCGAGGCCGTCCGCCAGGCCAATCCGGACGCGGCCTGAGCGACCCGCTGGCCCCGGCGCCGCCGGCAGCCTTGGCGTCATCAGTGATTTTGCAAATGCGAATGAGTCGCATTAAACTGATGGCATGCCTTGCTCGATCGGCTTGCCCCCTGCACCACGCCTGCCACCCCGCTCGCGGAGGCCGTCGTGAACCGCCGCCCGCCCCTGCCGCGGCGCCGCCGCCTGCGCCAGGGCCTGCCGCGTCGGCGACCGTCCCGCGAGCGCCCGGCGCTGCCTCCCCTCGCCGTTCCGGCCCGCGCGCCCGACACGTCCGCCGATCCGCGCGCGGACGAGCGCCTGGCCCTCGCCGCGCTGAGCCTGGAGAA
>DASVLN010000142.1:0-2150 GCA_036384855.1 Burkholderiaceae bacterium
GCTCGCTCCGCTCCCCGCCCCCAGGGGGCTCACGCGGGCTCGCTCCGGAGCGGCCGAGCGCTCGCCGGCGGACACCACGACCCGGCTCGCTCCGCTCCCCGCCCCCAGGGGCCTCACGCCGGCTCGCTCCGGAGCGGCCGAGCGCTCGCCGGCGGACACCACGACCCGGCTCGCTCCGCTCCCCGCCCCCAGGGGGCTCACGCCGGCTCGCTCCGGAGCGGCCGAGCGCCCGCCGGCCGGACACCGCAACGACTGACCCGCCAAGATGAACCACGGCCACTGGCTCACCCTCGCCCTCACCTACCTCGCCGCCGCGGTGATCGCGGTGCCGCTCGCGCGCCGGCTCGGCGTGGGCGCGATCATCGGCTACCTCGGTGCGGGCTTCGCGATCGGGCCCTGGGGCCTGCGGCTGGTGACCGATCCGTCGCAGGTGGCCGACCTGGCCGAGTTCGGCGTCGTGCTGATGCTGTTCCTGATCGGGCTGGAGCTCGAGCCCAAGCGTCTCTGGGCGATGCGGCGGCCGATCTTCGGCTGGGGCTCGGCGCAGCTGCTGGGCAGCATGGCGGCCATCGGCGCGATCGGCTGGGCCTGCCTCGGCCACGGCGCCGACGCGCTGCCCGTCGCCGTCGTCGCGGGCGCGGCGCTCGCGATGTCGTCGACCGCCATCGGCCTGGCGACGCTCGCCGAGCGCAACATCCTGCAGACGACCGTCGGCCAGTCGGTGCTGAGCGTCTCGCTGTTCCAGGACATCGCCGCGATCCCGTTGCTGGCGCTGATCCCGCTGCTCGCGCCGGACCGCGTCGCCGGCGAGGACGCCGGCCACCCGTGGCTCGCCGCGGGCCGCGCGTTCGGGATGATCGCCGCGATCGTGCTGGGCGGACGGCTGGCGATCCGGCCGGCGCTGCGCTGGATCGCCCGCAGCGCCACGCCGGAGATCTTCACCGCCGCGGCGCTCGGCCTGGTCGTGGGCACCGCGGCACTGATGCGGGCGGTCGGGCTGTCGGAGGCGCTCGGCGCCTTCCTCGCCGGCGTGCTGCTGGCCGAGAGCGAGTACCGGCGCGAGCTCGAGACCGACATCGAGCCGTTCAAGGGCCTGCTGCTGGGGCTGTTCTTCATCGCCGTGGGCATGGGCATCGACGCCGGCGTCGTGGCGAGCCACCCATGGCCGGTGGCGGAGATCGTCGTCGGCTTCCTCGTGGTGAAGGCGCTGGTGCTGTGGGGCATCGAGCTGGGCATCCCGATCCCGCGGCCGGAGCGGCCCGTCTTCACGCTGCTGCTGGCCCAGGGCGGCGAGTTCGGCTTCGTCGTGATCCAGGCGGCGGTCGGCAAGGACGTGATCGACGCCGCCACCGCGGGCGTGCTGACCGCGGCGATCACCGTGTCGATGCTGCTGACGCCGCTGCTGATGCTCGCGGCCGACCGCTGGTGGATCCCGCTCGTGCAGAAGTACCACCCGCGCAAGCGGCTGTCGGAGCTCGCCGAGCCGCAGGACGCGCCGGTGATCATCGCCGGCTTCGGCCGCTACGGCCAGATCATCGGCCGCCTGCTCCACGCCAACGGCATCGAGATGACCGTCCTCGACCACGACGCCGAGCAGGTCGACGCGCTGCGCCGCTTCGGCTTCCGCGTACACTACGGCGACGCGACGCGGCTGGACCTGCTGCGCGTGGCGGGCGCGGCGCGGGCGCGCGTCATCGTCGTGGCGGTCGACGGCATGGACGCGAGCCTGGAGCTGGTCGACCTCGTGAAGGAGCACTTCCCCAACCTCGTCATCGTCGCCCGCGCGCGCAACGTGCAGCACTGGTACCAGCTCAACGAGCGCGGCGTCGCGTTCATCGAGCGCGAGACGCTGGACGCCGCGCTCATGAGCGCCCGCAGCGTGCTCGAGACCATGGGCCTGGAGCCGTACCGCGCGCGCCAGCTCGCGATGCGCTTCCGCCGCCACTCGGTCGCGCAGCTGCACGCGCTCGCCCCGCACTTCCGGGACGAATCCAAGCTGGTCTCGCTCGCGCGCGCCGGCCGCCAGCAGCTCGAGCAGCTGTTCGCGCAGGAGCGCCACGATCGCCGCCCCGCGGCGCCGACCTGGGACGTCGGCGCCCAGCCCGGCGCCGAATTCGACGCCCACGCCCCCGCGCCGCCGCGCGACGAGG
>DASVLN010000143.1:0-27238 GCA_036384855.1 Burkholderiaceae bacterium
CGCGCCCGCCGCCCGCGCGCGCGGGGCGGCGACAATCGCGCCATGAAAGTCATCAAGCTGCGCGAAGGCAAGGAGCGCTCGCTGCTGCGGCGCCACCCGTGGGTGTTCCAGGGCAGCATCGACAAGGGCCGCGCCGATGCCGGCGAGACGGTGCGCGTGGAGGGCCACGACGGCCGCTTCCTCGCATGGGGCGCGTACAGCCCCGAGTCCCAGATCCGCGTGCGCGCCTGGAGCTTCGACCAGGCCGAGCGCATCGACGCCGCGTTCTTCGCGCGCCGGCTCGAGACCGCGATCGCGCTGCGTGCGCGCATGGGAATCCCCAGCGACGGCGTGCGCCTCGTCCACGGCGAGGCCGACGGGCTGCCCGGGCTGGTCGTGGATCGCTACGGCGAGCTGCTGTCCGCGCAGTTCCTCGCCGCCGGCGTCGAGCGCTGGAAGGACGCCATCGCCGACGCCCTGCTGCGACAGACCGGCTGCAGCCGCCTGTACGAGCGCAGCGACGCCAGCGTGCGCGCGCTCGAGGGCCTGCCGTCGGTGCGCGCCTGGCTGCGCGGCGGCAGCGACGACCCGGCCGCCTCGCGCACGACGATCCGCGAGAGCGGCTGGAAGCTGGACGTCGACGTCGCGGAGGGCCACAAGACCGGCTACTACCTCGACCAGCGCGACAACCGCGCCCGCTTCGCCCAGCTCGTTCGCCAGTACGGCTGCAAGCGGGTGCTGAACTGCTTCAGCTACACCGGCGGCTTCTCGGTGGCGGCGCTGGCCGGCGGGGCCGAGCGCGTCGTCAGCGTCGACTCGTCGGCGCCGGCGCTCGCGCTGGCCGACGCCCACGTGCGCCTGAACGGCTTCGACCCGGCGCGCCACGAGAGCCGCGACTCCGACGTCAACGCCCTGCTGCGCGCGGCGCTCCAGTCGGGCGAGCGCTTCGACGCGATCGTCCTCGACCCGCCGAAGTTCGCGCCCACCGCGGCCCACGCCGACCGCGCCTCGCGCGCCTACAAGGACATCAACCGCCTCGCGCTCAAGCTGCTCGAGCCCGGCGGCCTGCTGCTGACGTTCTCGTGCTCGGGCGGCATCAGCGCCGACCTGTTCCACAAGATCGTCGCCGGCGCCGCGATGGATGCCGAGGTCGACGGCGCGCTGATCGCCCGGCTCGAGGGCGCGCCCGACCATCCGACCACGCTCACCTTCCCCGAGGGCGAGTACCTCAAGGGACTCGCGATCCTGAAGTCGGCCGCGTGACGGCGCGGCGCGGACGCCGCTCCCGTCCGGCCGTCAGACCGGCACGCGAGGATCGAACTTGGCGCGCTTCACGCTGAAGTAGGTCTTCACGTTGCGGACGTTGGCGTCCTGCGTGAACAGGCGTTGCACGAGGGCGCTCCAGGCCGCCATGTCCGGCACCCAGGCCACCAGCACGAAGTCCGGCCCCGCCGAGACGCGGTAGCACTGCTGCACCGCCGGCTCGGCCACCGCGCGCGCCTCGAAGGCGTCGAGCAGCTCCGCGCCCTGGCGGTCGAGCGTGATCTCCGCGATCGCGCTCAGGCCGGCGTCGGCGAAGCGCGGCGCCAGCAGCGCGACCTGGCGCTCGATCACCCCGGACACCACCAGCCGGCGCACGCGCCGCAGGGCCGTCGCGGGCGAGACGCCGGCCGCCTCCGCCAGTGCCTGGTTGGTGCGGCTGGCGTCGGCTTGAAGCAGCTCCAGCAGGCGGCGGTCGACCGCGTCGAGCTCGCCGCTCGACCTGGAAAGATCATTTATTTCATCCAGCGCATCCATATGGCATTTTCATTCTACCCTGGAACCGACTGAAATTTTCGGTCAATCCAATGCGAACTTAGAAAACATCCATCTCTCCGACCGGCCTACGATTCATCCATCGTCATGTTCGAATCCGGAGACCCACCCATGTGCGGCATCGTCGGCGGGGTCAGCACCCGCAACATCGTCCCCATCCTCGTCGAAGGCCTGAAGCGGCTCGAGTACCGCGGCTACGACTCCTGCGGCGTCGCGGTGCACCAGGACGGCGCCCTCCGGCGCACGCGCAGCACCGCGCGCGTCGCGGAGCTCGCCGAGCAGATCGCCGCCGACCACGTCGCCGCCGGCACCGGCATCGCCCACACGCGCTGGGCCACGCACGGCGCGCCGGCCGTGCACAACGCGCACCCGCACTTCTCGGGCGTCCTGCCGCCCGGGGCGGCCACCAGCGCGGCCGACGCCTCGCGCGGCGCGCGCATCGCGCTCGTCCACAACGGCATCATCGAGAACCACGACGAGCTGCGCGCCGAGCTGAAGGCGCGCGGCTTCGTCTTCGAGAGCCAGACCGACACCGAGGTGATCGCCCATCTCGTGAACCACCTGTACGACGGCGACCTGTTCGACGCCGTGCAGCGCGCCGTCACGCGCCTGAAGGGCGCCTACGCGATCGCGGTGTTCTGCCGCGACGAGCCGCACCGTGTCGTCGGCGCGCGCGCCGGCTCCCCGCTGGTGCTCGGCCTGGGCGAGGGCGAGAACTTCCTCGCGTCCGACGCGATGGCGCTGGCGGGCGTCACCGACCAGATCGTCTACCTCGAGGAAGGCGACGTCGTCGACGTGCAGCTGGGCAAGCACTGGATCGTCGGCCTGCAGCCCGACGGCCGCCACCGCGCCGTCGAGCGCGAGGTGCGCACCGTGCATGCGCACACCGGAGCCGCGGAGCTCGGGCCCTACCGCCACTACATGCAGAAGGAGATCTTCGAGCAGCCGCGCGCCATCGGCGATACCCTGGACGGTATCAACGGCATCAGCCCGGAGCTGTTCGGGGACGGCGCGTGGCGGGCGTTCAAGGACGTCGACCAGGTGCTCATCCTCGCCTGCGGCACCAGCTTCTACGCCGGCAGCGTCGCGCGCTACTGGCTCGAGAGCATCGCGAGGATCCCCACCAGCATCGAGGTCGCGAGCGAGTATCGCTACCGCGACAGCGTCCCGAATCCGCGCACGCTGGTCGTCACCATCAGCCAGAGCGGCGAGACGGCCGACACGCTCTCCGCCCTGCGTCACGCGCGCGCGTTGGGCATGGACAAGACGCTGACCATCTGCAACGTGTCGACCAGCGCCATGGTGCGCGAATGCCGCTTCGCGTTCGTCACGCGCGCCGGCGCGGAGATCGGCGTCGCGTCCACCAAGGCCTTCACGACGCAGCTGGTCGGGCTGTTCCTGCTCACGTTGGCGCTCGCGCAGGTGCGCGGCCACCTCGACGACGCGACCGAGGACGCCCACCTGAAGGCGCTGCGCCACCTGCCCGCCGCGGTGCAGGCCGTCCTCGCGCTCGAGCCGCAGATCATGGCCTGGAGCGACGAGTTCGCCGCCAAGGAGAACGCGCTGTTCCTCGGACGCGGCCTGCACTACCCGATCGCCCTGGAAGGCGCGCTCAAGCTCAAGGAGATCAGCTACATCCACGCCGAGGCCTACCCCGCCGGCGAACTCAAGCACGGCCCGCTCGCCCTCGTCACCGCCGCGATGCCGGTCGTCACCGTCGCGCCCCATGACGCGCTGCTGGAGAAGCTCAAGAGCAACATGCAGGAAGTCCGCGCCCGCGGCGGCGAGCTCTTCGTCTTCGCCGATACCGATACCCGCATCGACTCCGACACCGGCCTGCACGTCATCCGCATGCCCGAGCACTACGGCGTGCTGTCGCCCATCCTGCACGTCGTGACGCTGCAACTGCTCGCCTATCACACGGCCTGCGCGCGCGGCACGGACGTGGACAAGCCGCGGAACCTGGCCAAGAGCGTGACGGTGGAGTGAGGTCAGCCGTTCTGGAACAGCTGATGTTCTGACCAAATAAAGTCGCAAACACTTCATTAAAGTCGCAAACAACTCAATAGAGTCGCAAACACTTTCAGCGTGCGAATTTGCGTCTCCAGCACGATGCGCGTATGGGTGAGCCGACGGCGGCTTTCAACCCCGAAGGAGACAGGCTCGACCTGTACCAACGGTCAGTTTCCGCTGCATTGCAGTCGTCCGCTATGCGCGTCGTCGGGATGACGCCACGCGCGGAATGGTCGATTTCTCGGGCTTTAGTGCACGACACCCGTACCAGAGGCGCAGAACACGTGCGACCGGCTCTGGTTCATCACGTTCCAGTTATACGTCCGCAGGTGATCCATGTCGTCGACCGAGTAGTACACATTGAATAGCTTCGGCATCGCGTCGATCACGTGCGCCGGCACGCGCTGCAAGACCATTCGACGCGGGCGAAACACGTAGCGAATGAACGCGTCGTGCCGAAGGTTGAAGTCGATGCTGTCGACGTACGGCAGATTGATCGAGTTGCTGAACCCGCGGTCAGACAGCAGACACTTCTCGCTCGTGTATTTGCCGATCCAGACCAGCACCACGATCTGCGGGTTAGTGAACAGCGATTCCACGATCTGATCGAAGAGGCTGTCTTGACCCGGCGCGACATCGCTAAGTAGCATGAACTGTGTGCCGAGCCACACGCGGTACTGCTCGGGCGTCAACCCCAGCGTTTTGCAGATCTGCTCTTCATGCGGCTTGTTCCAGGACGGGTTCGAGTTCAGCGCGTCGCTCCGCGTTTGTCGGAACGAGCGTCGACACGTTCCTAAACGTGTCGAGCATCTTGGCCACCGCAAACGGGTTCCGCATGAAGTTCATGAGCTTCGCCTTGAATACCTCGAACACCTCGAAGTGCATTCCGTCGTTGTCATTCGCAGCGGCCTTCCGCAACACAGCCTCCGTGTGCTCCTGCACGCTGTCCTCGTACCGATGAAAAAGAGCCTCGAAGTTCTCACGCAGCGTCGAGTTCTGCTTCACGTCGAAGCTGAACACGTCATCGAGTGCCAAGTTGACGTGGATGCGCGCGTGCTGCGGCTCCCTGGCCACAACAGAAGCGATCGTCGCTGGGAACACCCAACCCCCGCTGTTCACCAACGTGATCATTCGCTGCCAGGCGGTCGATGGCGGTCGGAGGCCTCACCCGGCAGCACGATTCGCGCGAGAAGATCACGGGCCTGGACTCCAAGGGCCTCGGCCAGCCGATCGATGTTGTCGATGGAGATGTTGCGGCGCGCCTGCTCGATTGAACCTATGTAGGAGCGATCCAGCCCGCAGCGCGATGCAAGTTCGGCCTGGGTCAAATTGCGCGCGTGGCGCAGGTTGCCTTCTCTGAAGTCCAACTCACGGCGCAAGCAGCGAGGGAGACGGTAAGCAAAACCGTGGACGAGATCGCTGATTACAGCGCCGCCATCGCACGCGCCAGGACCCTAGACTGGTCGCACTACCCCTACACGGCGATCGTCGTCCCCGGCATCGGCCCGGACGACCTTGATGTGTCGCTGAGCGCGCGCGGCAAGCTCAACGTCCGGCTGGCCGCCGCGCGCTTCGCGCAGGGACTCGCGCCGTTCACCCTGGTCAGCGGCGGACGGGTGCATCCACGAGGGACGCACTATGCGGAAGCGCTGGAGATGCGCCGCGCCCTGATGGAGCGCTTCGGCATCCCGGGCGACTGCATCGTCGTCGATCCTTACGCGAGGCACACCACCACGAACCTGTGCAACGCGGTGCGTCGGCTGACCGCGCTGGGGGCACCCCTGGATCGCGACGCGCTGATCGTGTCGAACGTCGAACAGATCCAATACATGGTCAGCGCCGACTTCGCATCGCGCAACGCGCGGGAGCTCGGGTACCAGCCCGGACTCGTCAAGCCACGGACGTCCGCGAACGAGCTCGAGTTCATGCCTTCGGCCATGTCGCTGCGCGGCGATCCCGCAGATCCGCTCGACCCCTGAAGGCTTGCAGCTGAACACGCCTCGGTCCGACTCTGCGGAGGTGCGCCTGCAGGCCGAAGACGGTGCGCCGGCGCTCGTTTGCTGCTGGCATGAACACCTCTTCGCGCCGCGTGCGGGTCACGGTGCACAGATCGATTGCGCATCGAATGTCGTACCGCTCGCTGATCGATTGGTGTCGGTCTTCGAGCCTTTTTCGCTGATGTGCCGCGATGCGTCGAGACGCGTCGCGCACCTGCGGCATGACCACATGTTGGCTTGTCCGCACGGATCAGTAGTAGCACCGATTGAGCATGCTGCCCTTGGACTTTCCAATTGCAGACAGTTGCCTTCATCTCATTGAAGGCACAGCGGCAACAGCGCCGCTGTACATGGATGGCTATGAAGCCCTCGTCTTGCGCACTGCGCGGGTCGAGGGCTTTTTTGTTTTTGGAGTTCGAAACGTGTCGATTCCGTTTGCCGCGCCGGCGATGACCGGCCACGTCCTCGCCTCGCTCTCGCGCGAGGATGCGCCGCCCTGATCGGCGTGCGGCCGTCGCGCCGTCATCGGCGCTTACACCAAGAAATCGTGTCGTCGTCGACGCGCATGCGCGACGGCTGGCTTCGCTCGCCCTGAGATCCGTGCGGCCCTCGATGCCGTGCGCAGACGCTGCCTAGCGGCCGCGAGGACCTCACCGCGATGTGAGCGACAGAACAACTTCCGGAGGGGTCATGAATCGAGATTCGCCTGCCAATCGCGGACCGCCGATGCGCCGCTGCGCCTGACCGTTCTCCCTGCTGCACTCCCTACGCGTCCGCCTTCGGGATCGGACCGGACTTGCTCGCGCCTGATTTTCCGCGGGCCTTCCCTACACCCACACCACGAGGAATCCTCATGAACAAGCACACGCTCATCCACGCCTGCGCCGGCATCGCTGCCGTCACGGCCCTGTCGACCGCGAGCGCTGCCGACGCGCCCGCCGTCTCGCTGACCGGCGACATCAAGGCTGCCGCCACCTACGGAAACGGTGGCCAATCGCCGGTCGACGGCGCGGCTGCAGACCACGTCGCGCTCAACGACAACTCATCGTATTTCAGCCTCTCCGCACGCCAGGACCTGCCGGGCGGGCTCTATGCCGGCGTGCAGCTGGACAGCTTCTTCGGCATCGACACTGGCAGCGATGCGACCAACGGCAACTTCTTCAGCCGCCGCGCCGTCGGCAAGCTGGGCGGCAGCTTCGGTGAGATCTACTTCGGCCGCTCGTTGACACCGGCGTCGCTTATGGTGCTGTTCACGGATCCCTGGTACTGGGACGGCAGCGTCGCGCAAGCGGGCTGGATGGTGCAACTGGCCAACTACACCAGCACGCAATACCTGCGTACGAACAACACGATCGGCTGGGTCTCGCCGAAGATGTCGGGCTTCACGCTGAGCCTGGCCGCGTCCGCAGGCGAGAAGGTCAATAGCAAGGATCTGGGCGGCAGCCTCACCTACGACAACGGCCCGCTGTCGGCGGGCATCGCGTTTGACCAGAGCCACGGCTTCTTCAACGATCCGACGCTGAACCGCACGATCGTCGGTGTCGCCTCGTACGACTTCGGCGTAGTCAAGCCGATGCTCTCGTTCACGTCGTCGAAGGTGGCCGGCGTCAACTACTCGTCCGTCGTTGTGGCTGCCACCGCGCCTGCCGGACAGAGCGGTCTGCTGAAGGCGCAGTACTCGCACATGAACGACGTCGACACAGCCACCGCGGGTCGCCAGGCCTACGACAAGTTCGCGCTGGGCTACCAGTACAACCTGACCAAGAGCGTGAACTTCTTCGGACAGGTCTCGGACGCGAAGGAGAAGTCGCTGTCGGCGACCAACACGCTCGAGCTCGGCATGGAATACGGGTTCTGATCTCCTGGGCTCACGGTTCGCGACGGGCGCCGCGCGAGGGCGCCCTGGCGAATGCGATGGGTGTTGGCCGAGCTCGGGGGAGCTCGGCCTATTTTTTTTTGAGCAATCGCGCGAACAGCGGCGTGAAATGTTCGCTGTTCGGGCGCTCGCACCGTCCCCGCGGCGTTGACAGCGCGCGCCACGGTCCCTTACGCTGAATCCACTTCGTCGCAGCCTTGCCTGGCGCGCGAACTTCGGCAGCATCGCCGAACACATCACGGCTATGAGAGCCCCCGAATTGCGCATCGCGCAGTCGGGGGCTTTTTCGTTTTCGCTTTCGACATGTGGAGGGTATGAACATGAGCAGAGGAACGCGTGCGGCGTGGATAGGCGCCGTGATCGTGATCGCCGTGGCGGTGGCTGTTTTCGTCTTCTTCGACTGGACGGCATGGCGTGGCGGGCCGTCACCGCAAGGGCCATCGAGCGTCGCGCCGCCGCCCGTGGTGATCGGCGTGGCGGTCGGACTGACCGGCGCGAATGGTGTCGTCGCGCCGACCGTGGTGCAGTCGTCGCAACTGGCGGTCGACGAGATCAACCGCGCGGGCGGGATCCTCGGTCGACGCGTGGACCTGGTCGTCGCCGACGACGCGTCGGACCCGGCAGGCGTGCCCGCAGCCGCGCAGCAACTGCTGCAGCAGCACCATGCGGACGTCGTGATCGCGATGGAGACCAGCGCAGCCCGCACGGCGATGCTCCCGTTCATCGAGCGTGCGCGTGTGCCGTACGTCTACACCTCGTTCTATGAAGGTCACGCGTGCAGTCCCTGGATGTATGCCAATGGCTGGGTGCCCGAGCAGCAGGTGGTGCCGGTGGTCGCGTACCTGATGCACGACAAGGCGGCCCGCAGCGTCTACCTGGTCGGCAGCGACTATGCGTTCGGCCGGGGCATGCTGGAGTTCACGCGCCGCTACATCGAGTCCCACGGCGGTCGGGTGGCCGGCGAGGACTACCTGCCGGTGGCCGACACCGACTGGAGCACGATCGTCGCGCGCATTCGCGCGGCGAAGCCGGATGCGCTGATCAGCGCGACCGCGGGTGGCGCGCCCAACGTGGCACTCGCCAAGCAGCTCGACTCGGCAGGGCTGCACCTGCCGTACGGCAACCTCGCGATCGACGAGAGCACAGCGCGCACGATGGGAGATAGGGCGACCGGCATGCTGATGTCGGCTTCGTACCTGACCAGCATCGACTCGACCGAGAACCACGACTTCCTCGCACACATGCTGATCCGCTTCGGCGACAAGCTGCTGGCGCCCAACGAGCTCTCGGTGCCCCAGTACGAGGCGATCCACCTGTACCGCTTGGCGGCCGAACGCGCAGGCACCACCGAGTCCCACGCCGTGCTGGCTGCGCTCGGCGCAGTGACGTTCGATGGTCCGCGCGGCCTGGTGCAGATGAGCGCCAGCCGACACGCCGCGCTGGCGATGCGACTGGCGCGTGTGCAGGCAGACGGCTCGGCTCGCATCCTGCAGACCTTCGGCAACACGGACCCCGGCGCGCAATGCCCCGGCTTCTGACGATCCGCCTTCACCCACAGGAGAGATTGACATGACTTGGAACAACCGGTTCTCGCGCATCGGCGCCAGGCTGGCGCTCGGGTTCGGCGGCCTGCTCGCGTTGATGTGCGTGATCGCCGCGACCAGCGGCTGGTCGCTGCTGGCCACCGGCGCGCAGGTGCGCCAGATCGTGGAGGTCAACGACCGCCGCGTGTCGCAGGCCCGCGACCAGCTCGACGCCATCGACGCCATGACGGCCGCGGTGCGTTCGATCGCCCTGTTCACCGACATGGACGCATTGAAGTCCGAGAACGCCAAGCTCGAGGCGGCGCAGCGCCGCTACGACGAGGCCGCGCATGCGCTCGAGGCGTCGCTGGCCGACGCCCCCGACGACGAACGTGCGCTCGCCGCCGAGATCGCCCGCCTCGGTCGTGACGGCGAGTCGATGGTTCGCAGCATCGCCAAGCAGGGCTTGGCGGGCGCCAACATCGACGTGACGACCGCGCTGACGCAGACGCTGCCGCCGGTCGAAGCCACGTGGCGTGCGAAGGTTGGCGCCCTGGTGGAACTGCTGTCGCGGCGCAACGCTGAGATGTCGACGGCGGCGACGCAGCGCACCCACGATGCCACGCTGGCCTGCGGCGCGCTGGCAGTGATCGCGACCGTGGTGGGGGGCTTTTTCGCCTGGGTGATCGCGCGCGGCATCCAGCGGCCGCTGGCCGATGCCGTGCGCGTGGCCGAGCGCATCGCAGCCGGGGTGCTCGACAGCCCGATCGAGTCCGGCGGCGCCGGTGGAGCGAGCGAGATCCGCCGGCTGTTGGGCGCGGTCGGCGCGATGCAGGCGCGGCTGCGCGACCTGGTGTCGGCGATCCTGGAAGCCGCCGGCAGCTTGCAGGTCGCCAGCGCCGAGGTCGCGGCGGGCAATGCGGACTTGAGTCGCCGCACCGAACACGTGGCCGCTCGTCTGCAGGAGGCGGCAAGCGCAGTCGAACGGCTGTCGACCGACGTGCGCCATGGCGTCGATGCCTCGGCCAAGGCGAGCGAGCTCGCGCGCGAGGCGGCGCAGATCGCGGCCACCGGCGGCGAGGTAGTCGACAAGGTGGTGTCGACGATGACGCGGATCAGTACATCGTCGCAGCGCATGGCCGACATCATCGGTGTGATCGACGGGATCGCCTTCCAGACCAACGTCTTGGCCCTGAACGCGGCGGTCGAGGCGGCGCGCGCGGGCGACCTGGGGCGCGGCTTCGCGGTGGTCGCGGGCGAGGTGCGGCTGCTGGCAGGACGCAGCGCCTCCGCCGCCAAGGAGATCGGCGAGCTCATCGAGGCGAGCATGCGCCACATCGACGAGGGGGCGACGCTGGTGCGCGATGCGGGCGGTGCGATGGGGCGCATCGTCGTCGGTGCGCGCCATGTGTCGGACATCATCGGCGAAGTGAGCACCGCGGCGCGCCACCAGAGCGCGCGCGTCGACGAGATCAGCGTGGCCGCCTCCGAGGTCGACCAGGCGACGCAGCAGAACGCGGCCCTGGTCGAACAGAGCGCCGCCGCGGCGGACAGTCTCAGAGACCAGGCCGATCGGCTCGCGCAGCTCGTGAGCGCATTCGAGCTGGGCGATCGCGTTGCGCCCGCGCGCGACGGCGTCGATGCCGTCGTCGCGAATTGATCGCACATCAGTGCAATCTCGGCGTTGACACTTCCGCTCGCCATGCGTAATCTAGCGTCATCGTCTTTCGACCTGCATGGTGAAAGGCGCGTCGGCAAGACTGCCGGCCTCAACAACGGCTACGAAGCCCCTGATTCGCGCACCAGCGCAGTCAGGGGCTTTTTCTTTTTGCATTCCGATTTCGACATGTTCCCTTCCGGTACTCCTGGCGAACGCAGCGCCTTCCCCGATATCGTCGTCGCGTGCGTGCAGATGGCGCCGCAGGTCGGCCGCAAGCACGACAATGTGGGGCGCGGGCTGGCGGCGATCGAACGCGCAGCCGACCAGGGCGCGCAACTCGTCGTCCTTCCCGAGCTGTGCAACACCGGCTACGTGTTCGACAGCCCTGAAGAGGCGTTCTCGCTCGCAGAGGACGTCCGCGACGGGCAGACCGTGCAGGCGTGGATGGACGCCGCCCGGCGACGCGACCTGGTCTTGGTCGCGGGCCTGGCCGAGCGCGACGGCGATCGCCTCTACAACTCGGCGGCAGTGATCGGGCCCGGTGGCCTCATCGGCCACTATCGCAAGCTGCACCTGTGGAACGAGGAGCACCTGTTCTTCGAGCCGGGCGATCTGGGCCTGCCCGTCTTCGATACGCCGCTCGGCCGCATCGCGCCGCTGATCTGCTACGACGGCTGGTTTCCCGAGACCTATCGCTATCTCGCCCAACGCGGCGTCGACATCGTGTGCATGCCCACGAACTGGGTGCCGATGCCGGGGCAGTCGGATGACGAACGCGCGATGGCCAACACGCTGGCCATCGCAAACGCCCACGTGAGCGCGGTCAACATCGCCTGCGCCGACCGCGTGGGCACCGAGCGCGGGCAGCGCTTCATCGGGCGCAGCCTGATCGTGGCCGCCGGCGGCCAGGTGCTCGCCGGGCCAGCGAGCGCCGACGACGAGGAGCTGCTGCTCGCGCGCCTGAATCTCGCGAGCTCGCGGCAGGCGAGCCGCTTTAACGCTTTCAACGATGCGCTGCACGATCGTCGCGGCGATGTCTATGGCACGGTGCACGGCGACGACTGGCCGCCGCAATGCTCCTGAACGATCACGCCAGTCCACAAAGAGGAACGACCATGAACAAGAGCTTTCGTCCTGTCCTGAACTTCGGCGCCACCGCGGCGCTGGCCGTGCTCGCGCTGGGGGCACGCGCCGAAGAGCCGATCAAGATCGGCGTAGCCGTCGGCCTGTCCGGCGCCAACAGCGTCGTCGCACCGGCCGTGGTGCAGTCGTCGCAGCTGGCCGTCGACGAGATCAATGCCGCCGGCGGCATCCTCGGCCGCAAGGTGCAGTTGGAGATCGTCGACGATGCCTCGGGCGCGGTCGGCGCGCAGAAGGCTTACGATACGCTGGTCTTCCAGAAGAAGGTCGATGCGGTCATCTCGATGGAGACGAGCGCGGCGCGCAACGCGGCGCTGCCGGCCATCACGCGCGGCAAAGTGCCCTTCATCTACACGTCGTTCTACGAGGGACACTCGTGCAATCCGTGGATGTACGTCAACGCGTGGGTTCCGGAGCAGCAGGTGGCGCCGATCGTCAACTACTTCTGGTCCACCCTGAAGGCGCGCAACTACTTCCTGGTCGGCAACGACTACGCGTTCGGCCGCGGCATGCTGGAGTTCACCCGCAAGTACATCGAGAAGAACGGCGGCAAGGTCGTCGGCGAAGAGTACCTGCCGATCGACGGTTCCGACTGGACCTCGGTGATCAGCAAGATTCGCGAAGTGCATCCCGATGCGCTGGTCAGCGCCACCGCCGGCGGTGCGCCGAACGTGGCGCTGGCCAAGCAACTGCAGGGCTCGGGCCTAGCGATTCCCTACGGCAACCTCGCCATCGACGAAGGCACCGCGCACAACATGGGCGACGCGGCCAAGGACATGTACATGTCGGCGTCCTACCTCACCAACATCGACACGGCGGGCAACCATCACTTCGTCGATGCCTTGAACAAGAAGTTCGGCGGGGAACTGAAGACGCCCAACGAGCTGTCCGAGCCGCAGTACGAGGCGTTCTTCCTCTACAAGGCGGCGGTGGAGAAGGCCAAGTCGACCGACCATGCCGCGGTCGTCAAGGCGCTCGGCGAGGTGTCGTTCGACGGCCCGCGCGGCGACGTGCGCATGAACCGCAGCCGCCATGCGCCGCTGGCGATGCGCCTGGGCCAGGTGCAGGCCGATGGCTCGATCCACATCCTGCAGACCTTCAAGAGTGTCGACCCGGGCGAGCAGTGCCCGCTCCTGAAGTAAGCGCGATCCGGGGCGACGTCCGCGCCAGGCTGGCGGGCGTCGCCGCCATCTAGGAAAAAGATATGGCTCTCCTACTCGACATCATCACGACCGCCGCGGTGCTGTTCATCGTCACCTCGGGTTTGATGGTGATCTTCGGCGTGATGAAGATCGTCAATTTCGCGCACGGCGCGCTGCTCACGCTGGGCGCCTACGCGAGCCTCGTCGTCACGCGCCTGGCGCTGCCGCCCTGGCTCGGCATGCCGCTGGCACTCGTGGTGGGCACGGCGGCCGGCGCGCTCGTGGAGCGCTTCGTGATCCGCCCGCTCTACAAGCGCCCGCTCGACGCCATCCTCGCCACCTGGGGGCTGGGCATCGTGATCGGCCAGGTGATCGTTGCGGTGTTCGGCCGCGAGGTGCAGTTCGTCCAGGCACCGCTGTCGGGCGCTGTCGCCATCGCCGGCACGACCTATTCGGCCTATCGCCTCGTGCTGGTGCCGATCGCGCTAGTGCTGTGCGGGCTGCTGCTGGCGCTGCTGGCCGGCACCCGCTTCGGCCTGAAGACACGCGCCGTCATCATGAACGAGGATCTCGCCGAGAGCCTGGGCATCCACGCCGGCCGCGTGCGCTTTGCCACCTTCGCGCTCGGGGCCGCGCTGGGCACGCTCGCGGGCTGCCTCATCACGCCCCTGTCCAGCGTCGATCCTGGCATGGGCCTGACCTGGCTCGTGAGCGCGTTCATGCTCGTGATGGTGTCGGGCCACTCGATGGCCAGCCTGCTGCTCACCTGCCTCGTGTTCGGTGCCTGCCAGGTCCTTGTCAGTGCCTACGCGAACCCGGTGCTCGGGGGCATGACGATCGCGCTGCTCGCGGCGCTCACGCTGCGCATCCGTCCGGCGGGGTTTGCCCGTGGATGAGACTCTCATGATCATTCCGAAAATCCAGTCGCCCGCGACGCGTTCTCGCGCCGCCCGCCCACTCACCTTTGTCCTTGCCGTGGGCGCGATCGTGCTCGCAGCCGGCCCCTGGCTGTTCGACGACTACCTGCTCAACGTCCTGGTCAAGGCCTTCTTCTTCGCGATCGCGGCGGTGACCGTCGACCTGCTGTGGGGCTACATGGGCCACCTCACGTTCGGGCAGTCGGCCTTCTTCGGCCTCGGTGCGTATGCCTCGGCGCTCGTCTTCACGCACCACGGCCTGTCGTGGGGCACGGCGGTCATCGCGCTCGGGCTCGCGGTCGTCGTGCCGGCAGGGGTTGCGGCGTTGCTGGGATGGCTGTCGTTCTACCGCGGGGCGTCGCCGTTCTTCGCCACCGTGATGTCGTTGGTGCTGCCGATCGTCGCCAGCCAGCTGTTGCTGTCCGGCGGAGAATGGACCGGCTCGAGTTCCGGCCTGACCGGCTACGAGACGCCTGACTTGCCGCTGGGGGCCTGGTACGCCATCGCGGGCCTGTTGCTGGCCGGCGCGGGCGCCCTGGGCTGGATGGTTGTGCGAGGCGACGCCGGCCGCGTGCTGGTGGCCATCCGCGACAACGAGCTGCGCTGTGCCTATCTCGGCTTGCGCGTGCATGCCATCAAGATCGTCCTGCTCGTGGCCACCGCCGTCGTCGCGGGCGTGGCCGGATTCGGCTACGGCGCGTTCAGCGGTGTCGTCGCGCCCGAGCTCACCGGCTTCGTGTTCGGCACCGAGCTCATCATCTGGGTCGTGCTCGGCGGTCGCGCCACGTTGTGGGGGCCGCTTGCCGGCGCGGTGCTGATCAATGTCGCGACCTCCTACCTGAGCAGCAGTCTGCCGTTCGCGTGGCCGCTGGTCGTGGGCGTGGTCTTCGTCGTCGTGATCGTTCTGCTGCCGCAAGGCGTCGTGCCGCTCGCGGTGCGGCTGGTCGACCGCGGGCGCTCGCCGGTATCGCCGGCGCCCGTACTGCGCGAGGCCGCGCCAGCGGCCAAGCCAGCGAGCGATGGGCCGGCCTTCGAGATGCGCGACGTCGCCAAGCGCTTCGGTTCGCTTGCGGTGCTGCAGGGCATCGACTTGCGCGCGGACGCCGGCGACCTGGTCGGCCTCATCGGACCCAACGGCGCCGGCAAGACGACGCTGATGCGCTGCATGAGCGACGGCAGCGAGCGCAGCGCCGGCGACGTCAGGCTGTCGGGTCGCGACATCCGCAATGCCGCGCCGGACGACTGCGTGCGCCTGGGCCTGGGCCGCAAGTTCCAGAACGCCAACATCTTCGAGTCGCTGACCGTCGCCGAATGCCTGCGCATGGCACGCACGATCGTCCAGGCACCGCGACTTCTCGGCCGGGCACCGACGCTGGAGTTGCCGAGCTATGCGCTGGAGGTGATGCGCGTCACCGGACTGGAGGCCAAGCTCGCGGTCGTCGCGCGCGACCTGTCGCATGGCGAGCAGCAGGCGCTGGAGCTAGCTATGGTGCTGGCGCTGGAGCCGCGCATCGTGCTGCTGGACGAGCCCACGGCCGGCCTGACCAAGACCGAGCGCAGGCAGATCGGCGAAGTGCTGTCCGCGCTCGCGCTGCGCCACGGTCGCTGCTGCCTGCTGGTGGAGCACGACCTCGATTTCGTCGAGGAGATCGCCACCCGCATTGTCGTGATGCACCAGGGGCGCATCGTGATGGAGGGCCCGTTCCGCGAGGTCGTGGAGTCGGAGCTCGTCAAGACGATCTACGCAGGGTCGGCAGCGCCGGCCCGGGAGGTGGCGTGATGGCGCGCGCATTGGACATCGAAGGTGTCAGCAGCGGCTACAAGGCCTCGCTCGTCCTGCGCAACGCCTCCTTGACGGTGGCCAAGGGCGAAGCCGTCGCGCTGCTGGGCAAGAACGGCATGGGCAAGAGCACGCTGATGAAGACGGTGATGGGCTACCTGCCCAAGCAGTCGGGCCGCGTGCACGTGGGCAGCGACGACGTCACGCGCGCCTCGCCGCACCAGGTCGCGGCATGCGGCGTCGCCTACGCGGCGCAGGAGCGGCCGCTGTTCAATGACCTGAGCGTGCGCGACAACCTGCGCCTGGGCCTCGCCCAGGAGCGCTTGTTCGACGAGCGCTTCGCCGAGATTGAGCCGCTGTTCCCGGTCTTCAAGAGCAGGCTGCGCCAGCCCGCGGGCACGCTTTCGGGCGGCGAGCAGAAGATGCTGCTGGTGGCGCGCTCGCTGATGATGCGCCCTGCGCTGATGCTGCTGGACGAGATCACGGAAGGCTTGCAGCCGTCGGTCATCGACCGCATCGCGCATGCGTTGCGCTGGGAGCGCGAGCGTCACGGCACGTCGATGCTGCTGGTCGAGCAGCACGTCGCCTTCGCGCTCGCGGTGGTCGATCGCTACGTCGTCCTCAAGCGGGGCGAATTCATCGATTCGGGCGATGCCCGTGCGCAAGGAGCACGCGATGCTGTCTTCGATCATCTCCAGGTCTAGGCCAATGACGCTATTTGCAGCTGCCACAGAGGGGCTGCCGCGTTGCGTCGTGATCGCGACGGGTGGCACCGTGGCCATGCGGCCCGACCCGCGCAGCGGGGCGCCAGTGCCGGCGCTGTCCGGCGAGGAACTCGTGGCCAGCGTGCCGCAGCTGCTCGGGCTCGCTCGCCTCGATGTGCGCAGCGTCTTCAACGTGCCCTCGGTGGAGATGGGCCCCGCGCGCTGGCTGGCGTTGCGCCAGGCGCTGCTCGCGGCGCTGGACGACGACGAGGTGTGCGGCATCGTCGTTACGCACGGCACCGACTTGCTGGAGGAGACGGCCTGGTTTCTCGCGCTGACGCTGCCCGCCGAATGCCCCGTCGTGCTGACAGGCGCCATGCGCCACGCGGCGGAGAGCCAGTTCGACGGCCCACGCAACCTGCTCGACGCCGTGCGTGTCGCGATATCGCCCAGCGCTCGTGGCATGGGCGTGCTCGTGGTGATGGATGGCGAGGTCTATTGCGCCCGCGAGGCCGAGAAGTCGCATACCACCGAGACGAGTGCTTTCCGGCGCGGGCCCGGCATCGAACTGGGCGCGATCGGCGCCGAAGGGCCGGCCTTCTGGCGCAAGCCTCGGCCGCATCCCCGCATCGAGCCCGCCGGCGGCGACATGCCGCGCGTAGACATCGTCCCGATGTTCGGCGGAGCGGACGGCCTGCCGATCCGCTGGGCCGTGCAGTCCGGTGCGCGCGGCGTCGTCGTGCAGGCCGTCGGCGCCGGCAACGTCAGCGCCGCGATGTACACCGAGCTGCTGAACGCGCTGGAGGCCGGGGTCATGGTCGTGGTGGCCACGCGCGTGCGCGGCGGCCGCAGCCAGCCGGTCTACGGTTTCCTCGGCGGCGGCACGCTGCTGGCTCAGGCCGGAGCGATCTTTTCCGGAGGGCTGTCGCCGCAGAAGGCGCGTATCCTGTTGATGCTGGCGCTGCAACCGCGCTGGTCGACGGCGCAGGTGCGCGAACTGTTCGATTTCTGAGACCTGGTTCCTGTCGCGGGAGATGTCCTTGTCACGAGAAGATGCGTCGACGTCGAACGCCGGCTGGCGGGTCGGGATCCTTTACTCGCGCTCGGGGGCCACGAGCGTCACCGAGTCGGAGCATTTCTTCGGCACGACGCTGGCCGTCGAGGAGATCAACGCTGCGGGCGGCGTCCTCGGACGACCCCTGCTGCCGGTGGCCTACGATCCGAAGGGCGACAGCGGCGAGTACCGGCGCTTGGCCAACCGGCTCGTGATCGACGACGACGTGAACGTCATCTTCGGCTGTTCGCGCTCGTCCAGCCGCAAGGCCGTGCTGCCGGTGGTCGAGCGCAACAACGCGCTTCTCTGGTACTGCTCGTTCTACGAGGGCTTCGAATACTCGCCCAACATCGTCTACACCGGCGCCGTGCCGAACCAGAACAGCGTGCAGCTGGCGGCTTACCTGCTGCAGCATTGCGGCACGCGCCTGTTCCTGGTCGGCGCGGACTACATCTATCCGCGCGAGTCCAACCGCGTTATGCGCGATGTCGTTGAGCGGCACGGGGGGGAAATCCTCGACGAGGTCTACCTGCCCATCGAGGCCGAACGTGCCGAGCTCGAGGAGGTGCTGGACGACATCGAGAAGGCGCAGCCGAGCGTGGTCTTCTCGACGCTGGTCGGGCAATCCGGGCGGCTCTTCTACACGATGTTCCATGAACGCGGCCTCGATGCGAATCGCATGCCGATCGCCAGCCTGGGCATGGCGGAAGAGGAGATTCGTCTCGTCGGTCCGGAGCGCTGCGTCGGACACATTACCGCGGCGACCTATTTCAGTTCGCTGCAGAGCTCGGCCAACGATCACTTCAAGAAGCTGTGGCACGACCGGTTCGGCGAGCGTCCGACGAGCACGTGGTCCGAGATGGCGTACTCGCAGGTACACCTGTTCGCGCGGGCGCTGGAGCGCAGCGGGAGCCTGGACACGGTCAAGCTGGTCAACGCGCTGCGCAAGGTGCGCTTCGACTCGCCGGAAGGGCCGATCGCGATCGACGTCGACAACAACCATCTCGCGCTTACGCCACGCATCGGCAGGTGCCGCGCGGATGGCCAATTCGACGTCGTCTGGCAGAGCGCGGAGCCGATCCGTCCCGACCCGTACCTGTCGACGTTCGGGTTCGCCAACTTCTGGCTGAAGTAGCACCATGTCGAGTGTCCGTCGCCTCTACGAGGACCTGCGCAGCATCAGCGTGGTCGTGATCCATCCGCCGGGCGAGGATCGCGACGTGATCGTGCAGCAGTTGCAGCGCATCGGCTGCCGCTTGCGGACCGTGTGGCCGTTCCCTGCGGAGCCGCCGTCCCAGGTGGACGTGGTCTTCTTCCAGGTCTCGCAGGATCTGGCCGACCACGGCGGCTGGTCGGCGAGCGCGCTCGATTCTGCCGAGGTCACGCTGGTGGCACTGTCGGACTACGAGAACCCGACGACGCTCAAGCTGCTGCTCGATTCCCATGCGCACGGCGTGATCACCAAGCCGTTCCGCTCGAGCGGGATTCTCAGCACGCTCGTGCTCGCGAGGTCGGCGCACAGCTTCCAGCAAAGAATGCAGGGCAAGATCGACAAGCTGGAGACGACGATGAAATCGCGTCGTGTGATGGAGAAGGCGATCCGCCTGCTTGTCGACCACCAGAAGATGTCCGAGGTGCAAGCCTACGAGCACATGCGATCGCGTGCGACCAGCCTGCGCGTGACCGTGGCGGAAGTCGCTGGGATGATGATCGATGCGCAGGAGGCCATGGAGAAGCTCGGGCTTCGAGGTTGATGGCGTGCCGTGGCTCCGACGGTCCTTCTCTTGCCGTGTCGGGGAAGCGACATACGAGCGAAGATTGGGCTTCCCCCGGTTCTCCGGACACATCGAATGACATGATGTGTACTGGAGAGAACCATGAGCAAGCCAAGAAGGCATTTCAGCGACGAGTTCAAGCGTGAAGCCGTGAGGATGTGCCTCGAACCGGGGGCGGTCATTCTGCAGGTAGCGCGTAACCTTGGGATCGATCAGAGCGTGCTGCGCCGATGGGTGCAGGCCGAGCGCGGCGGCAGGCTGGAGATGAATTCGGCGAAGCCCCTGCGCAGCGAGGCAGCCACGGAGCTGGAGCGGGTGCAGCGGGAACTGCGCCGAGTGACGATGGAGCGCGACATCCTAAAAAAAGCGCTCGGCTACTTCGCGAAGGACCCGCAGTGAAGTACGCCTGGATTGCCAAGCAGCGCGGGACGTGGTCTACGCGGGCGATGTGTCGACTGCTGGAGGTCTCGCACAGCGGGTTCTACGAGTGGCTCGGACGAGGCCCGAGTGCCAGGTCGCTTGAGGATGCCAGGCTCACGCGCGGCATCCGCCAGAGTTTCGAACTCAGCGACCGGACCTACGGTAGTCCGCGGGTCTGGCACGACCTACGTGCTGCAGGAGAGCGGTGCGGTCGCCACCGGGTGGCCCGGCTCATGAACGCAGCGAACCTCAAGGCTCGAACCAGGCGTCGGCGTATGCCTGGCGATGGCGCGCAGCGCCTCGAGCACAACATCGCCGAGAACCGCCTGCAGCGCGAATTCGAAGCCGACGGCCCGAACAAGAAGTGGGTCGCGGACTTCACCTACGTCTGGACGGCCGAGGGCTGGCTGTATGTCGCAGCGGTCATGGACTTGTACTCGAGGCGCATAGTGGGCTGGTCGATGAGCGAGTCGATGCACGCGAAGATGGTGACCGACGCCCTGCTGATGGCATTGTGGCGGAGAGGACGTCCCTCGCAGCTACTTCTGCACTCAGATCAGGGCAGTCAATACACGAGCGAAGAGTTCCAGTCGATGCTGCGGGCCGAAGGCATCACGTGCAGCATGAGCCGGCGCGGAGACTGCTGGGACAACGCGGCGATGGAGAGCTTCTTCAGCAGCCTCAAGACCGAACGCCTGAGCCGCAAGGTCTACCGCACTCGCGACGAGCTGCGAGCCGACGTCTTCGACTATGTCGAGCGCTTCTACAACCAGCAGCGCCGGCACTCGACCCTGGACTTCGTTAGCCCAGTCCAGTTCGAACAAGGTCTAATGGGCTAACCAAGGCGTCCGGAGAACCGGGGGAAGCCCAATCGTCCCGAGTTCACTGACTTGGGCGAGTCCGCCAGCGCAAGCCCGAAGACCTCGCGCGCGGTGCCGGGTGGACGTTCAGCCGTTCTGGAACAGCCCTGACTCCTTCATCCGCCGGATCCGCGCGCTTCGCGTGCGTCCGTGCGGAGCCTCCACCGGCGAGGGAGAAGCGAAGGGCGCGGATCCGCGGGGGTCGGGGCCCTCGCGCGCAGGCGCCGCGAGCGCGCGCGCAGGCGGATCCACGATCGCGGCTCCGTTCATCTCGGCTTCGTCGACGACGTCCACCAGCACCGGCACGTCCTGCGGCACCACCGGCGCGTGGTCGATCACCGATCCCGCATCCACGGCCGACGCCGGGTCGCCGCCGAGGTCGACCGGCGGCGGGGGCGGATCCGCAGGATCGACGGCCTCGGGCACGCTGAAGGCCGGCCCGTGCAGGCGCGCGATCTCCCAGATGAGCCCGGTGGCCGCGAGCTGGCGCAGCCTCTCCTGGCGGGCGGCGCTGCGCTCGATCGACGCCAGCCGCGCGTAGAGCTCGGGATGGACGTCGCTGTCGATCTCCAGCTCGAGATGCAGCGTGGCCATGTCGCGCGCTTCAGGACTCGGCGACCGCCTCGCCGATCATCTGGAAGCCTCGCACGTTGGCAGTGACCGACTCCGGCATCACGAAGACGGGAATCGCCGGGAAGCGCTGCTTGAGCACGTCGCGGTAGCGATCCGGATGTCCGCCCACGAGCACGATCAGGTCGACGATCTCCGTCGCATCGCGCAGGCCGTCGATCATGCGGTTGACGGCGTCCTCGATCACGCTCATCACCCGCGGTTCGTACCTGGACAAGTCATATGCGACGCCGGACAGCTTGACCGGCGTCTTCTTGCGCAGCGCCTCGTTGATGTGCGGCTGCACGGACACCCCCAGCGGCCGGCCGACGTCCTCCGAAAGCGCCGCCTGGACGGCCTTCAGCACCCGGTGGCGGCCGGCGTCCGAGGCGGCGTTGCTGGCCGACGGATTGATCGTGCCCTGCTGGATGAGGAGCCAGTCCAGCGTGTGCTCGCCGGGGTCCACCATCAGCACCGCAAGCTGGTCGAGATCGTCGACGGATGCCAGCGGCTGCAGCGCGCCGCCGGTCGCCGCGATCTCCCGGTTGAGCTCGTCCAGGTGCTCCTCCAGCGCCGCGTAGCCGCCCATCGGCTGCGCCTGCACCTCCACCCGGGCGACCGTCACGGTCTTGCCTCCGCCGACATCGAGCGGGCCCTCGTAGGTGCGGCGGAGGTAGCTGCGTCTCGCGGTGTCGTTGAACTGGTGGACGGGCAATCCCAGCACGAGGACGTCTATCGTCGAGTCGCCCGCCTCGGCCATGTACCGCAGGGCGCCCTTCGTCACCGCTTCGTACACCTTTCCCTTGTAGAACTCGTCGGTGACGTCGCGGCCGAAGCTGCCCCCGGCCAAGGCCAGGCCGACATCCTGCCCGACCTCGTAGAGCGCGCCCTGGACGGGGACGTCGAACGTGTCGCGGCGCCGCGTGCTCAGCGAGCGCACCGCGCTGGTGTCGGCCGGGATCGCGAGCGAGGGAAAGCTGCGGAAGCCGACATCGCCGCCGGCGGCGGGCAGCGAGAACTTCACCAGCCCGAAGCCGACGTCGATGGCGCGTACCACCGGGCCGGTGCTCGACTGCGACGCTGCGGCCGGGGCGGGCTGCTGCGCAGGAGCGGCGTGCGGGCCGCGGGACGGCGACGTGTCGCGGATTTTCGAAACGTTCGGTTGTGCCATGGATTCTCCTGTTGACCATGCCGGCCTGCTGGCCTGGCTCGCCGCCGCGAGGCTGCTGGCTTCTCGACAGTCGCACGACGTGCGCACGCGCGGCAATTCCTCCTCCCGGTGCGGGCCAGCGCCACCCTGGCGTCGATGCCGCGTGCAGAGAGGCTCTCGGCGCTGCCCGCATCGCCACGAGGGGACGCCGCGAGGCGCATGCAATGCGTACGGTCGAGTAAGGCCGACGGCAAGGCGAGCTGTCCGTGCTGCGCAGCAGGGGTCGCCGGCGTGGATCGACCGGAGCGGACGCCCTGCGCGTCCTGCAGCGCCCCGGCTGCGCCGTCCATGACACTCCCTGCCATACCCCAGCGCAGTAATTCACCAAGGGGATCGCACGGCACAAGCGACAGCAAGAATGCCGCACGCTGGGATATCGCATGGGGCTGCGGCGCCAGCGGAGGCGTCCGCGGGGCGCCAACGGCGCAGCCTCAGCTCAGTCTTCGGGCGGCGGCGGCATTCGCTGCCGGCCCGAGATCGGATCGATGTTCGACCTCGGTGCCGCCGGCAGGTGGGCGACGACGCGGCGCGAGACGGTGTCGACCTCGAAGCGTTCCCCGACCTCGTTCTCGATCAGCAGCTTGCGACCGTCGGCTCGCATCGACCGGAAATAGACATCCTGCACATCGCCTTCCACGCCCGGCATTCGAACGTTCTCGTAGACGCGCAAGCGCCACAGCTCCCGGTTCGAGGCGTCGAAGGCGCCCAGGATACCGCCAATCTGGCCGTCCCGATCGATGTCGCCGATGACAGGTGCATAACGCACACCGTCGATGACGACAGGAGGCACTCGCTGGGGCGGCGCACGGCTGGCGGTGGGCTCCGGCTTGCTCGACATGGCCTTCTCCTTGGTGCCCGCGTCGCAACATGGGGCGGCGCAAGCGATCAACGCCGCCGCAATTGCGACAGCATGGTTGTTCATCGTGCTTGCGCAACGACCGTGCGCACGACCTTCTGGGTAGGCCTCCAGCCGGTGTCCGCGTAGAGCTTGCTGCCCAGTGCGGCGATGCGGTCGCGGTCCGTCAATGCTCCGGCGGCGTCCGCGCAGAAAAACGCCCAGCTGTCCGCGTTCGTCAGGCACTGCTCCATCGTGAGCGTGCGCACTGCGGAAAACCCAGCGTCCTGCGCTACACGCGCGTCGTTGACACGGCGAAAGACATCCGACTCCCGTGGCAGCAAGCCTTGCCAACTGTAGCTATGGTCCTCGGTCTGGCAGTAGTTGTGCGTGAGCTCATGCACGACGATGCGCGCCCAGTTCGTGGCGCCCGTCAGCGTGTTGCCTCCGCCCCAGAAACCTGGCTCGACCCATACGGCGTGAATGTCATCGCGCGGGAAGGTGTAGGCTTCGCTCTGTTCCCATTTGCTGTTGGTGCCGCGCTGGCCGGGGTCATCGAGAATGATCAAGTCGCCGACCTTCAAGCCGATGGCGATCTTGAGCAGGCCACGACGCAGCGTGGGCGTGAATGCCGCAATGGCGCCGTCGGCATCCGGATGGGTCGCAGGCACGAACCAGCGCTTCAACAGGGTCATATGCTCGGGTCGCGTCGGATCGCCAGCCACGATCATTGCTCGCTCGACCCAGCGAAGGGACATTGACACAGCGCTCTCGATGCGGCGCTTCTGCTCATCGGTAAATATCTCGACGTTTTGTTCCAACAACTGGTCGACCACGGCGTCGGGCGACTTCGCATATTGAATCGGATGGGCGACATATGTGGCCGGAAGGGAAAGTATCCACAACTTCCGCTCGCCGCCACTTTCGTAAAAATAGAGGTGCGACAGCGTCTTCAGCAGAAGCGCCCGCGCGCAAGCATTGTCGGAAGGGTTGCTCACCAAGCTGCCTTCGGCCTTCGCCGCCGTCCGGATGGCCTTGGACTGCGACTTGGCGCCCGCCAGCTTCTCGCGGATCCGCTCGGGAATCCCGCCCTGGAGATAGTTGAAGCCGTCATCGCGCACGAGGTTCGGCAACGCCTCGGCAATCACTTTCCAGTCGTTGGCGTATTTGTCGGGCGTCTGCGTCGCCGCCACGAGCTTCCTGTGAATCAATAGATACGGAACGGGGTTCGCCACCAAGCCCTCCTTGTGGAATCATGCGCCGGCCCGAGCAGGCACGGCTGGAGCCGTGGGAGCTTATGCAGCGTTGCCCTCAGCGACAACCGCCGCCACAAGCCTCCCCCTATCCGAAGTCGTCGGTCCAGGGCAGCGCCTTCGCTCAGCCCGCGCTGCCCAGCCCCGCGAAGACGTTCTGCACGTCGTCGTGCTCGTCGAGCGCCGCCAGGAAGGTCTCGACCTCCTCGAGCGCCTCGGGCGACAGCGACGCCGGATCGACCGGATTCTTCGCCTTGTAGCCGAGCTTGGCGGACAGCACCTTGAAGCCGTGCTCGGGGAGCGCGCGGCTGACGAGGTCGAGGTCGGTGGGGTCGGTGAGGAACAGCGTCGTGCCGTCCTCGTCACCCGGCTCGACCTCCTGCGCGCCGGCTTCGATGGCGGCTTCCTCGGGATCGACGCCGGGCGTCGCCGGCTCGGCCTCGATCATGCCGACGTGGTCGAAGTCCCAGGTGACCGAGCCCGGCGCACCGAGCTGGCCCTTGCGGAAGATCACGCGGATCTCGGGCGCGGTGCGGTTGACGTTGTCGGTCAGGCACTCGACGACGACCGGCACGCGGTGCGGCGCGAAGCCCTCGTAGAACACGTGCTCGAAGTTCACCGTCTCGCCGGTCAGGCCGGCGCCCTTCTTGATCGCGCGCTCGAGCGTGTCCTTGGGCATCGAGACCTTGCGCGCCTGCTCGATGACGAGGCGCAGCTTCGCGTTGCCCGCCGGGTCGGCGCCGGCCTTCGCGGCCAGCATCAGGTCCTTGGCCAGCTTGCCGAACAGCTTGCCCTTGGCGTTCGCCGCCAGTTCCTTGCCCTTGGCCTTCCACTGCGCGCCCATGTCTCGATCCTCGTGTTGGGTCGCCGCAAGGCGGGCCTGCGGCCGCGCGCCTGCCGGCGACAGGAGAAAGCCGCATTCTGCCGCAGCGCTCGTCGGTGCCGACGAGCGACCGCGCCGCGGTACCGGGGCGGCGGAGCAACAGGATCGTGGCCGGTCCCTGGCAGGATGGGCGATCCCTCCTGCTCGTCGTCCGCATGTTCCTCGTCCTCAAGTGCCTGCTCGGCGCCGCCGCCGTGCTGCTGATCGCCCTGCTCTCGCGCAGCCGCAACTTCCATCTCGCCGGCCTGGTGCCGCTGTTCCCCACATTCGCGTTGATCGCCCATGCTGCTGGCCGCATGGCCGAAATGAAGCCGTCCTAGTCCTCGAAGCGGCTCGACGCGTCGCGGTCGCGCTCGTAGCGATGCGCGAGCGGGAACGGCGGCAGCCAGGACTCGCGGCGGATCGTCCACAGCTCGTAGGTCGGCGCGAAGAGGTCGGGCGCGTCGAGCGCGCCCAGGCTCACCTCGACCTCGTCGCCGCTGCGCGAGAACACCGACGAGCCGCAGCGCGGGCAGAACGAGCGGCCGGCGAACTCGCGCGTCTCGCCTTCGATCGCCACCGCCTCGCGCGGGAAGATCGCGGACGCGTGGAACAGCGCGCCATGGTGCCTGCGGCAATCGAGGCAGTGGCACAGGCCGACGCGGTACGGCCGACCGGAGGCCACCACCCGCACGTCGCCACACAGGCAGCCGCCGGCGACCTGCCCGCCGCCCGCGCCGGCACGCGGCTGCGTCACCGCGACGCCTCGCCTTCCACCAGGCGCCTGCCGACCAGCCGTTCCAGCACCTTGAGCGGCGACTTCGCCGGGTCGGCCATCGCCGCCAGCGGCAGGTGGAAGGTCTGCTCCAGCATGAACTGGCCGCTCATCGCGGCGTGCGAGGTCTGGTCGGAGAAACAGATCCAGGCGCTGCCCGGCGGGAAGGCGACCTCCTCCTGCGGCGAGTTCGCCTGGTAGCCCATGTCCGCCTTCATCGCGTCGTGCAGGCCCAGCATCAGGTGGTCGTAGCGGCTGCGCGGGCTCTTGGTGACGTGCAGCGCGTTCAGCAGCCAGGCCGAGCCGGGCAGCGGCGGGCGCAGCTGCGGCAGGAAGCGGCGTGCGATGTCCTCGAAGGGCTCGCCCACGCGCCACACGCGCGCCACGCCGTGCGGATTGATGTTGAGGAAGACGCGCAGGATGCGCTCGCCCCGGTTGGGACGCGACGGAAAGGCGTCGACGTGCAGGCGGCTGTCGTCCTTGCGCCAGGACAGCGCCTTGCCCTCGATCGGATGCAGCCGCAGGCTCGCCGGCGCAGCGCGCATGCGGCCGCGGTAGTGCGGGAACAGGCGGTCGATCAGGGCCTGAGCCGTCTCGTGGTAGCGGCGCACCAGGCCTTCGGCCGTGCGGCGCGCGTCCTGCGGGCCGACGAATCCCGCAAGGCCGCCGGTCTTGGGGTCGAAGCTGATGTTCTTGCGGTCCGGGTCGACGTTGGATTCGTCGAGCACGCCCAGCTCGTCGGCCGACAGCGGGAACGGGAAGGCCGGCATGTGCAGCACGAGGCCGCGCTCGAGCGCGTCCGCGAGCCGCGGCGAGGGCGCGGCGGCGTCGCGCTCCTCGTCCGGGACCGCGATGACCTGGGTTCGTTGATCCATGGGCGCGATGGTAGCCGCAACGCGCCGGCACGCAGGTCAGCCGCCCAGCAGCCGAGCGAGCAGCCAGGCCGGCAGCCCGAGGTACAGCCCGGCCAGGCCCAGCCGCTCGAGCTGCCGCCGCGCCCGCCCCGCGCGGGCCGGGGACAGCAGCACCCCGGCGACGG
>DASVLN010000144.1:0-2564 GCA_036384855.1 Burkholderiaceae bacterium
TCGTCGCCGGCGCGCTCGGTCTCGTCGATCGGGTCGTCGTCGTCGGCGCCGCGGGCGGGCGCGCCGGCCTCGATGTCGTCGTCCGCGCCGATGCCGGCGATGTCGGGATCGCCGTCGGCGACGCGTTCCGCCTCGCGGTCGTCGTCGCGACGCGCCTGCTCGGGATCGCGCTCGCCCTCGACGAGGTCCCGCGCGGCGTCGAGGTAGACGTCGCCCGCCTTGTCGGGACGCGGCTGGTCGGAGCGCTCGCCGGGCAGGTCGGCGCGCTCCTGGCGGGCCATCGCCGCGTCGACGCCGCGGTCGGTGGAGCGATCCATGGCGTCCAGCGGGTCGGCCGCCGGTCGGAGGGTGGGTGCGGGCATGGCGATCTCCGATAGAGGTGGGATGCCGCGGTTCAGCAACCGCTATGCCCAGCGTCGCGTCAGCGGGCGTCGCCGCCCGGACGGCGGCGGACGACGCTCAGCAGGGCCAGCAGCCCGACCGCCCCCAGCAGCGACAGCGCCAGCGCGCCAAAGTTGAAGACGCCAGGATGCGCCACCCGCACGCCCAGCAGCGGCGAGACCCACCAGCCGGCAGCCAGCGCCCCGACGATGCCCACCGCCACGTTCGGGAAGACGGCGGCGTCCTCCTCGTGGCGCATGAGCAACCCCGCGACGGCGCCGACGACCATCCCCACGACGAGCCAGACGGCAATGTTGAGCAGGTTGAGCATGGCGGTCGCCTCGTGTCGATGAGTCTCCGGCCCACGGCCGGGCTGGAGCTACAGCAATCGGCGTGCCGGTAGGCGCGCATCCCGATGCGGTCGAGCTCTCGTCTGACAAGCCGTGACCGGCATCCTGCGCAAAATGGCTCTCGACTCGGCGTATGCTGCGCGTCGCGGGTCGCTCGACCATGTGGGGCGACCGCGCAATCCGGACCTGGAAGGGTCGTGTCCGGCGTGAGAGGCGCACAAGACGCTCGAGTCGCTTCCAGCCGCCTTCGGGCGCTTTCGAAGAACCAAGATCCGGACACGAACCCATCATGACCCATGCGTTGATCGTCGAGGACGACGCCGATTCCGCCGACACGATGGCGGAGCTCATCGCCGCCCAGGGCTTCACCGTGGCAGTGGCGCGCAACCTGCGCGACGCGCGCCGCCAGATCATCCTGCAACTGCCCGACCTGGTGCTGCTCGATCTCCAGCTGCCCGACGGCAGCGGGATGGAGCTGTTCCAGGACGAGAGCCTGGTGGCCAACTCGGAGATCGTGCTGATCACGGGGCATGCGAGCCTCGACAGCTCCATCCAGGCGTTGCGCATGGGCGCCGCCGACTACCTGGTCAAGCCGGTCAACCTGAAGCAGCTGCAGGGCATCCTGTCGCGCGTGATGCGGCCGTCGGCCCTGCAGGCCGAGCTCGCGTCGCTCACCGCCGAATGGGAGAGCAACGGCCACTTCGGCCACCTCTGGGGCCGCTCGCCGCCGATGCGCCGCATCTACGAGCAGATCTCGCGCGTGGCGGTGACGGCGGTGTCCGTCTTCATCACGGGCGAGAGCGGCACCGGCAAGGAGGTCGTCGCGCAGACCGTGCACGACCTGAGCCGCCGCCGCAAGCATCCCTTCCTCGCCGTGAACTGCGGCGCGATCTCGCCCAACCTCATCGAGAGCGAGATCTTCGGCCACGAGAAAGGCTCCTTCACGGGCGCCGACCGCCAGCACCAGGGCTTCTTCGAGCGCGCCCACGGCGGCACGCTGTTCCTCGACGAGATCACGGAGATGCCGCTCGAGCTGCAGGTCAAGCTGCTGCGCGTGCTGGAGACGGGGCTGTTCATGCGCGTCGGCTCGACCGTCGCGCAGGAGACCGACGTGCGCGTCATCGCCGCCACCAACCGGCCGCCCGAGCTCGCCGTCGCCCAGGGCAAGCTGCGCGAGGACCTGCTCTATCGCCTCAACGTCTTCCCGATCGAGCTGCCGCCGCTGCGCGACCGCTCGGAGGACGTGCCGCTGCTCGCCCAGCACTTCCTGTCGGCGATCTGCGAGCGAGAAGGCACCGTCAAGAGCTTCACGCCGGCGGCGATACAGCGCCTGGTCGGCTACCGCTGGCCGGGCAACGTCCGCGAGCTGCGCAACGTCGTCCAGCGCGCCTACGTGATGGCGCCGTCGGTGCAGATCACCGAGGAATGGCTGCCGGAGGATCCGGCCGGCGCGGCGTCCAGCTCGGTCGCGGCGGCCTCGCCGTCGGCGTCGACCACCTCGGGCGCGCGCGCCGCGAGCCCGGCCTCGGCCGCCGCGGCGCCGGCGGGCCCGACGATCACCATCCCGATCGGCACCTCCATGGCCGAGGCGGAGCGACGCCTGATCCTCGCCACGCTGGAGCACTTCCATCAGCAGAAGGAACGCACCGCGGCGGCGCTGGGCGTCAGCCTGAAGACGCTCTACAACCGGCTCAAGGAATACAGCCAGGACAAGGTCGACACGGCGGAATGAGCCGCGGCCCCGCGCGCCCGCGGGGCCCTCGGCCGCGTGTCGATCAGCGCTTGATCTGGTTGCCGACGATGCCGCCCACGGCGGCGCCGCCGACCGCGCCG
>DASVLN010000145.1:0-2371 GCA_036384855.1 Burkholderiaceae bacterium
CTTCGCCGCCGGTGCCGCGACCGCCGCCCTCGCCGACGACCACGCCGCCCTGGCCGCCGCCGCCAAGGAGCCCGGCGCCAGCGTCGCCGCGGACGGCCTGGTCTACCGTTCGCTCAAGGACGGCACCGGCGCCAGCCCGGCGGCGACCGACATCGTCAAGGTCAACTACCGCGGCACCTTCGTCGACGGCGAGGAGTTCGACAGCTCGTACAGCCACGGCCAGCCGATCTCTTTCCCGCTCAACCGCGTCATCCCGTGCTGGACCGAGGGCGTCCAGAAGATGAAGGTCGGCGGCAAGGCCAAGCTGACCTGCCCGTCCGCGATCGCCTACGGCTCGCGCGGCGCCGGCGGCGTGATCCCGCCGGACGCGACGCTCGTGTTCGAGGTCGAGCTGCTCGGCATCAACGGCAAGTGAGCGGCGGCCGGCCCGGCGGCTCGCCGGGGCACGGCGCTTGCAGCGGGCGGCGTCATGCCGTCGTTCGCCCGTTCCGATCCCGCCGAAGCGGCGCCCCCGCCCGCCGTGCGCGGCCCTTGGCCGGCGCGCCTGGCGGCGCTGGACCTCGGGCTCATGTTCATGGCCAGCACGCTCGTCACGCCGCTGTACGGGCCGTGGCGCGAGGCGTTCGGGTTCTCGGCGCTCACGCTGACTCGCGCCCGATGCGCGGCGCGCCGAGGTCGTCTCGTGCTTCCTGCTCGCCTGCTTCCTCGGCAACTCGCTGCCGGTGGTCGGCGTCGGGTTGCTGTCGCAGGTCGCCTCGGCCGGCGTGGCCGACGGCTCGTTCGCGGCGATGGTCGTCGTGCTGGCGCTGGCGGCGATCGCGACCGGGCTGCGCTGGATCCCGAAGGAAGGACGCTAGCGGGCTAGGGCGTGCGCCGCGCGAGCATGTCGCACTCGACCTCGCGCGCGTGCGGATCGGTCGACAACCCGACATGCGTGCGCAGGTTGTCGCCGACGCGCCCCTGGCGCTGCTGCACGATGTGCCAGGCCTCGTGCGCCAGCCGATGGCCCTGGCCCGGGGCGAGGTGGATGTCGGTGCCCTGGGCATGGGCCTGCGCACCGAGCTGCGCCGGGCGCGGCGAGTTGTAGTGCACGCGCACGGCGCTCATGTCCATGCCGGACAGGCTCTCGATGCGGGTCCTCAAGGGCGAGGGCAGTGGGCTTCCGGTGTCGGCCATGGCGCGTCCTGTCGGGCTGGGGTGCCCGATTGTGCGCCGGTCAGCCGAGCCGTTCGTGCAGCGCCACCAGCTCCTGCGTGAGCTTGTGCCGCGGATCGAGGTGAATCATCGGCCGCGCGAGCTGGTGCGACTCCCTGACCTTGACCGAGCTCGAGAGGTACGGCTCGAGCACGGGCAGGCCCTCGTCGACCAGCTCCTGCACGAGCCGCTGCGGCAGGTTGGCGCGGGGCTGGAACTGGTTGACGACGATGCCCCGCACCGCCAGGCCCTCGTTGTGGTCGGCCTGGATCTCCTTGACGTTGTCCAGCAGCGCGTAGAGCGCGCGGCGCGAGAAGTCGTCGCAGTCGAACGGGATCAGGCAGCCGCCCGCCGCGATCAGCGCCGACCGCGTGTAGAAGTTCATTGCCGGCGGCGTGTCGATGTAGACGCGGTCGTAGTCGCCCGCGATCTCGTCGAGCGCGTCGCGCAGCTTGTAGATCTTGTAGCGCGACTCGAGCTTGGCGTGCAGCTCCTCCAGCGCGGGCGCGGACGGCATCAGGTGCAGGTGCTCGAACGGCGTCTCGACGATGAACTCGCCGGCGCCGCGCGTGCGGGCGACGAACTTCAGCGTCTGCTCGAAGAACTCCGCGACGCTCGGCAGGGACTCGGCGTCGTCGGCCAGGTCGCCGAGCAGGTAGCGCGTCGAGTTGCCTTGCGGGTCGAGGTCCACGACCAGCGTGCGCAGCCCCTGGTGCGCGCTGATGGCCGCGAGGTTGCAGGTGATCGTGGACTTGCCCACGCCGCCCTTCTGGTTGAACACGACGGTGCGCATGACGACTGGCCTCGCGGATGCGGTTGGATGCGAAGTCGCCAGTCTAGCGCGGCGTTGCTGCAGCGCAGCATCAAATTTTGGAGGCGGCGGCCGAGTTCCGCCGCAGCCTCATGCGCCGACGCGCGCCCGCATCCGCGCGTCGTAGGCCACCAGCGGCGCGAGACCCAGGGCGTGCGCCTTCACGGGGCTGTCGACGGGCACGCGGATCAGGTTGGCGAGGAACGCGTAGGCGCAGGCGTCGAGCGCCGACGGCTCGGCGCCGCCGAAGAACGGGGCCTCGCCGAGCGTCGCGGCGACGGCGTCGAGGTCGGCGGCGGCCTTGGCGCCGATCGTCGCGACGTCGTGCCGACCCAGGCCCTGCCCCCGCAGGTCGCGCGCGATCTT
>DASVLN010000146.1:0-3228 GCA_036384855.1 Burkholderiaceae bacterium
GCGCAGCGACCGACGCCGCGACGACGAGCGCCAGCGCGCCGCGCCAGGCGCGGCCGAGCGAGCTGGTGACCTCGACGGGGGGCGGCGCGCGCATTCGCTCGGCGGGGAGCCGGCTGCCGCGGTCAGACGCGACGGAACACCAGGGTTCCGTTGGTGCCGCCGAAGCCGAAGTTGTTCTTCACGGCGACGTCGAGCTTCATCTCCCGCGCCGTGTTGGCGCAGTAGTCGAGGTCGCACTCGGGGTCCTGGTTGACCAGGTTGATGGTCGGCGGGACGACCTGGTGGTGCAGCGCGAGCACGGTGAACACCGACTCGATGCCGCCGGCGCCGCCCAGCAGGTGGCCGGTCATCGACTTCGTCGAGCTGACGACGAACTTCTTCGCGTGGTCGCCGAAGGCCAGCTTCACCGCGTTGGTCTCGTTCAGGTCGCCCAGCGGCGTCGACGTGCCGTGCGCGTTCAGGTACTGCACCTGGTCGGCGTTGATGCCCGCGTTGTCCAGCGCCGCCTTCATCGAGCGGCGGGGGCCGTCGACGTTGGGCGCGGTCATGTGGTACGCGTCGCCGCTCATGCCGAAGCCCGAGAGCTCCGCGTAGATCTGCGCGCCACGGCGCTTGGCGTGCTCGTACTCCTCGAGCACGAGCACGCCCGCGCCCTCGCCCAGCACGAAGCCGTCGCGATCCTTGTCCCAGGGGCGCGAGGCGCCGGCCGGATCGTCGTTGCGGGTCGACAGCGCGCGCGCCGCCGCGAAGCCGCCGATGCCCAGGGGCGACACCGTCGATTCCGCGCCGCCGGCGACCATGATGTCGGCGTCGCCGTACTCGATCAGGCGGGCGGACACGCCGATCGAGTGCAGGCCCGTCGTGCAGGCGGTCACCAGGCCCAGGTTGGGCCCGCGGTAGCCGCAGTAGATCGAGACGTGGCCGGAGATCATGTTGATGATGGAGGCCGGCACGAAGAACGGCGACACGCGACGCGGGCCGCGGTTGGCGAGCTCCATCTGCGTGCGCTCGATCTCCGGCAGGCCGCCGATGCCGGCGCCCACCAGCACGCCGATGCGGTCGGCGAGTTCCTCAGGGCACTGATCGCCCGTCGGCAGCCCGGCGTCCTTGATCGCCTGCATCGCCGCCGCCACGCCGAAATGGATGAAGGTATCCATGTGGCGAGCGTCCTTGCCGGGGATGTAGTCCTCGACGTTGAAGCCCTTGACCTCGCCCGCGAACTTGCAGGCGAACGGCGTGGGGTCGAACTTGGTGATGGTGGCAATGCCCGACTTGCCGGCCACGATGTTGGCCCAGCCCTCGGCCACCGTGTTGCCCACGGGACAGACCAGACCCAGTCCGGTGACGACGACGCGACGACGACTCATAGATTCACTCGATCAATGCTCCACACGGAGCTTCACGCTGACGCAGCAATCGCGGGACCGCCGAACGAAGGTGTCCGACGTCCCCGGCGCTGCCGCTCACACGTCCCAAACGGAAAACCGGGGGAGGGAGGGATCTGGCTCCGCCAGTCCCGATCCGGCCGGCCCCCTCGGGGGGCAGCGACCGTCAGGGAGCGTGGGGGTCAACCTTTCGCATGGGCCTTGGCGTAGTCGATCGCCAGCTGCACCGTCGTGATCTTCTCGGCTTCCTCGTCGGGGATCTCGATGCTGAACTCGTCCTCGAGGGCCATCACGAGTTCGACCGTGTCGAGCGAGTCGGCGCCCAGGTCGGCGACGAAGGCCTTCTCGTTGGCCACGTCGGCTTCGGGGACGCCGAGTTGCTCGGCAATGATCTTCTTCACTCGTGCTTCGATATCGCTCATGACACTCCTCCGGGAGGTTTGCGTAAAAACGGGCGGATTCTACTTGCCCGGAAAACCGGTCCGGCGCGTCGACCCCAGGGCCGGGCGCCGGCCCGCTCAATTCATGTACATGCCGCCGTTGACGTGCAGCTCGACGCCGGTGACGTAGCCCGCCTCGGGCGAGGCCAGGAACGCGACGGCATGCGCGATCTCCTCGGGCCGGCCGAGGCGGTTCGCGGGGATCTGCTGCAGCAGCGCGGCCTTCTGGGCCTCGGGCAGGACGTGCGTCATGTCGGTCTCGATGAAGCCCGGCGCGACGCAGTTGACCGTGATGTTGCGGCTGCCCAGCTCGCGCGCCAGGGCACGCGTCATGCCCGCGACGCCGGCCTTGGCCGCCGCGTAGTTGGCCTGCCCGGGGTTGCCGCTGGCGCCCACCACCGAGGTGATGTTGACGATGCGGCCGTAGCGCTGCTTCATCATCGTGCGCATGACCTCGCGCGTCATGCGGAAGACGGCCTTCAGGTTGGTGTCGTGCACCGCGTCCCAGTCCTCGTCCTTCATGCGCATGGCCAGGCCGTCGCGCGTGATGCCGGCGTTGTTGACCAGCACCTGCAGGCCGCCGTACTCCTTGACGATGCCCTCCACGACGGCCGTGACGCCGGCGGGATCGTTGACGTCGAGCTTCACGCCCTTGCAGCCGGTGTGGCCGGCCAGGGCCTCGGTGATCGCCTGGGCGCCGGCGTCGCTCGTCGCGGTACCGATCACGCGGTAGCCGCGCTGCGCGAGCGCGAGCGCGATGGCGCGGCCGATGCCGCGCGAGGCGCCGGTCACCAGCGCGGTCTGGACGGTCGTCGCGTCGCTCATTCCAGCATCCCCTTCGCTTCGGCCAGCGTGGCCGGGTCGTAGATCGAGGCCGAGACCAGCTCGCCGTCGATGCGCTTGACCATGCCGGCCAGGACCTTGCCCGGGCCGCATTCGATGACGTGCGTCAGGCCGCGGGCGCGCAGCGCCTGCACGACCTCCACCCAGCGCACCGCGCCCGCCGCCTGGCGCACGAGCGCGTCGCGGATGGCGTCGGCGTCGGCCGGGGTGGCGACGTCCACGTTGTTGACGACCGGGATCGCGGGCGCGTGGAGCGTGACGGCGGCCAGGGCCTCCTTCAGGCGCTCGGCCGCGGGGCGCATCAGGCTCGAGTGGAACGGCGCCGACACCGGCAGCGGCAGCGCGCGCTTGGCACCCGCGGCCTTGAGCAGCTCGCAGGCCTTCTCGACGCCTGCCTTGCTGCCGGCGATGACGGTCTGCTTCGGGTCGTTGAAGTTCACCGCCTCGACGACCTCGCCGCTCGCCGCGGCCGCGGCGGCGCAGCCGTCGCGCACGGCCTGCGCGTCCAGGCCGAGGATCGCGGCCATGCCGCCGGTGCCCACGGGCACGGCCTCCTGCAT
>DASVLN010000147.1:0-13798 GCA_036384855.1 Burkholderiaceae bacterium
TCACCCCCGCGACCGCGACGCGCGACCGCGCGCCGGCGTCGCCCGCACCGGCCTCGGCCGCCGGGATCCAGACGCGCGAGAGGACGACCGTGCCCTTGTCCGGCTGCGAGTGGATCGAGAAGCCGCTCGACAGGCGCCGCACCGCACCGAGCCCGGTGCCGGCGGTGCCGCCGCTCGAGTAGCCGTCGCGCAGGCAGCGCGCGACGTCGGCCATGCCCGGGCCGTGGTCGATCGAGATCGCCTCGAAGCGGCAGCCGTCGGCGCCTGCGGCACATCCCAGCAGCAGGCGTCCGCGGCGGGCGTGGCGGACCAGGTTCGTGCCGAGCTCCGTCACGACCAGCGCGATGCGGCCGCAGGCGGTCTCGTCCAGGCCGCGCGAGGCGGCGAGCCGGGTCGCGTTGCGGCGGGCGTCGCCGACCTGCGAGGCCTCGGTGACCGGGATGTCCAGGTACGGGGTCACGCTATCTCCAGCGCGTGACGGTGACGCAGGTTCCCTCGCCGACGACAGTGCGCAGCTCGAATTCGTTGACCAGCCGCCGGCTGCCCGACAGGCCGACGCCCATGCCGCTGCCCGAGGTCCAGCCGTCGGTCAGCGCGAGATCCACGTCAGGGATGCCCGGGCCCTTGTCCTCGAACCACAGCCGCACGCCGGTGCGGATGCCTTCGGTCAGGATCTCCCAGCGCATCTCGCCGCCGCCGCCATAGACCACCGTGTTGCGCGAGAGCTCGCTCGCGGCCGTGATCATCTTGGTCTGGTCGACGAGCGAGAACTTCGCCTGCTGCGTCAGCTTGCGCACCTGCTGGCGGCTCATGACGATGTCGCGCTCGCTCGCGAGCGGCATCGCGCCGGTCAGCGGCTCACTCAAGGCGACCCCGCTCGGCGTGCGCGGCCTCCAGCAGGGCCATGCCGCGCTCGACGTCCAGCGCCGTGCGCACGCCCTCCAGCGACAGCCCGAGCTCGACCAGCGTGATGGCCACCGCCGGCTGCATGCCGACGACGACCGTGGTCGCGTCCAGCACCCGGGCGATGCCGGAGATGCTCGCCAGCATGCGGCCGATGAAGGAGTCGACGATCTCCAGCGCCGAGATGTCGATCAGCACGCCGTCCGCGCCGGTGGCCTCGATCCTGGCCGCGAGGTCGTCCTGCAGCGCCAGGGCCGACTGGTCCTGCAGGTCGACCTGGATGGTCACCAGCAGGTTGCGGCCCATGCGCAGGATGGGGATCCGCTCCATGGCGTGCTCAGGCCTTCGCCGCCTTGGTCACGACATAGCCGGCGCGCTTCATCGCGAGTTGCAGCGCGTCGGCAAGCGTGGCCTTGGTCGTGATGCCCTGCAGGTCGATGCCCAGGTGGACGATGGTCTGCGCGATCTGCGGGCGGATGCCGCTGATGATGCAGTCCGCGCCCATGAGGCGGATCGCCGTCACCGTCTTGAGCAGATGCTGGGCGACCAGCGTGTCGACGGTGGGCACGCCGGTGATGTCGATGATCGCGAGCTCCGAGCCCGTCTCGACGATGCGCTGCAGCAGCGACTCCATCACGAGCTGGGTGCGGCCCGAGTCCAGCGTGCCGATCATCGGCACTGCCAGCACGCCCTCCCACAGCTTGACGACCGGCGTCGACAGCTCGAGCAGTTCCTCCTGCTGGCGCTGGATCACCTCCTCGCGCGAGCGCTGGTAGGTGTTGGTCGTCCATTGCGCCATCTTGTCCACCAGCAGGGAAGCCGACCACATCGCGTCGAACAGCCCCTGCGGATCCTGGCCCCGCGATGCCTTCAGTCCGGTGAACAGCGGGCGCTTGAGCGCCATGACGAAATGGCTGGTCTCGGCAGCGCTGGAACCCTGCGCCGCACGCGAAGCGGACAGCCCGCCCAGCAAGTTGCGCAGGCGGCCGAAGCCGGGCGCGTCGTTGAAGCGTTCGAGGTCGGCATCGCTGCGCAGGGCCTCGACCAGCGCGATCACCATGTCGCGCACGTCCTGCGTCGCCGTCGAGCTCGCGGCGCCGGCAGTGCCCGAGCTGGCGATCTCCGACAGCCACTCCTGCTGGAACCGTTCCTGGTCGGCCGTGACGGCCTCCAGCAAGGCCTTGGTCTCGATATTCATGAGGCACCCTCTTCGCGAAGGCGGCAAGGGTAACTCAACGTGACGCGGCGGCAGCAATTGATCGGTGTCAGCGTTCATTTCCCGCCGTTGTCCTACAAACCGGGAAAGGCCGTGCCGGCGCCGGCGGCGCCCTTGAACCGCGTCGACGCGGCGCCAGATTCGGCATTGAATGGTCGAGTCGATCATTCGACGTGCATGAATGCGAGCGTTCACTATCCGTATTTCGTCGTGAGATAGCTATTCCTGCAATCAGGTCAAGGCGCCGCGACACGCCAGCACTCTTCGATCGAGAGTGCTAATATCCGCGGAACCGATCGCCCGAAAAGCGGTCACACACAGCACATGACCACCACCCAAGCCACCGCACTGTCCGTCCGCGATCCCTGGGCCCTGGTGCCCCCGCTCGGGAACCTGGACGCCTACATCTCGGCGATCAACCGCCTGCCGATGCTGTCGCAGGAGGAGGAGACGCGCCTCGCGACCAAGCTGCGCGACGAGGGCGACCTGCACGCCGCCAGCGCGCTGGTGATGTCGCACCTGCGCCTCGTCGTGTCCGTCTCGCGCCAGTACCTCGGCTACGGCCTGCCGCATGGCGACCTGATCCAGGAAGGCAACATCGGCCTGATGAAGGCCGTCAAGCGCTTCGATCCCGACCAGGGCGCGCGCCTCGTCAGCTACGCGATGCACTGGATCAAGGCCGAGATCCACGAGTACATCCTGAAGAACTGGCGCATGGTCAAGGTCGCGACGACCAAGGCCCAGCGCAAGCTGTTCTTCAACCTGCGCTCGCTCAAGAGCAAGCTGAAGGATGAGGCGTCCGATGCGGACGTCCATCGCAACACGCTCACCCGCGCCCAGGTCGAGCGCATGGCCAGCGACCTGAACGTCAAGCCCGAGGAAGTCCTCGAGATGGAGACGCGCATGTCCGGCGGCGACATCGCGATGGAGTCGCAGAACGACGACGGCGAGGAGACCTTCGCGCCGATCGCCTACCTGGCGGACGACCGCGACGAGCCGACCCGCGTGATCGAGAAGGCCGCCCACGACCGCCTCGCCGGCCAGGGCATCGTCGAGGCGCTGGATCAGCTCGATCCGCGCAGCCGCCGCATCGTCGAGGAGCGCTACCTCAAGGTGAACGACGACGCCTCGGGCGGGATGACGCTGCATGAACTCGCCGCCGAGTACGGCGTGAGCGCCGAGCGCATCCGCCAGATCGAGGTCGCCGCGCTGAAGAAGATGCGCAAGACGCTCGAGCCGCAGCGCGCCTGATCGACGGCGTTGCCCCAGGAAGAAGAACGGACGCCGCGGCGTCCGTTTTCTTTTCGGCCCGCAGGCCGCGGCGGTCAGGCCGCGTGCGACTGCGCGAGCAGCGCCTGGATGTCGCCGGCGAGCTGGCCAGGGTCCATGTTCTGGCGGGCGAACAGGCGGATGCGGCCCTGCGGATCGAAGATGTAGACGCCGGCCGTATGGTCCATCGTGTAGGTCTCCGGCGTCTTGCCGGGCACCTTCTCGTAGAAGACCTTGAACTCCTTGGCGACCTCGCGCGTCTGGGCGTCGTCGCCGCGCAGCGCCAGGAAATCCGGGCGGAAATTGGTCACGTAGGCCTTCAGAAGCCCCGGCGTGTCGCGCGCCGGGTCGACGGTGATGAAGACGACCTGCAGCCTGGAAGCATCGGGGCCGAGCGTCTTGGCGACGCCGGCGAGCTCCGCCATGGTCGTGGGGCAGGCGTCCGGGCATTGCGTGTAGCCGAAGAAGACGGCTGTGACCTTGCCCTTGAAGTCGGCCAGCGTGCGCACCTTGCCGTCGAAGTCGGGCAGGCTGAACTGGCGCGCGTACTCGGCGCCGGTGAGGTCGATCGCCGCGAACTTGTGGGGCGGCGGGGGCGGCGGCGCGGCCGGGCCGCGGTCGCAGCCGGCCAGGACGGCCAGGCCGAGCGCGAGTGGCAGCGCGGCGGCGAGCAGGAGTCGTCGGGTCGAGGTCATGGAGGGAGCATTCACCGGGGGATGTAGTGGTCGACCAGCAGCGCCGCGAACAGCAGCGACAGGTACAGGATCGAGAAGCGGAAGGTCTTGCGCGCGAGGGCGTCGCTGTAGTCGCGCCACAGCCGGAAGCCGTACCAGCAGAACACCAGCCCGAGCACCAGCGCGGCCGCGAGGTAGGGCAGGCCGCTCAGGCCGCTGACGAAGGGCAGCATCGTCCCCGCCAGCAGCACGATGGTGTAGAGGAACACGTGCAGCTTGGTGAAGTCCGGCCCGTGGGTGACGGGCAGCATCGGCAGGCCGGCCTTGCGGTAGTCCTCGGTACGGTACAGGGCGAGCGCCCAGAAGTGCGGCGGGGTCCACAGGAAGATGATCAGGCACAGCAGCCAGGCGTTCGCGTCGGCGTGGCCCGTCATCGCGGCCCAGCCGAGCACCGGCGGCATCGCGCCCGAGGCGCCGCCGATCACGATGTTCTGCGGGGTGCGCGGCTTGAGCAGCAGCGTGTAGACGATCGCATAGCCGACGAAGGTGGCCAGCGTCAGCCACAGCGTGAGCGCGTTGACCCAGGCGAGCAGCAGCACCGCGCCCGCGCCGCACAGCAGGCCGGAGAAGACGAGGGTCTGCGCGGTCGTCAGCTCGCCGCGCGCCGTCGGGCGCCACGCGGTGCGGGCCATGCGCCGGTCGATCTCCTGCTCGACCAGGCAGTTGAACGCGGCCGCAGCCGCCGCGACGAGCCAGATGCCCGCCGTCGCGGCCAGCGCCGGCACCAGCGGCGGCCAGCCGGGCACGGCCAGGAACATCCCGATCACGGCACAGAACACGATGAGCTGGACCACGCGCGGCTTGGTGAGCGCGTAGAACTGGCGCCAGCGCGACGGCGGCGCCGGCTGCTTGGCGGACGAAGGGATGGGGACGGCGGTGCTCATGACGGGGTGATTCTCGACTTCAGGAGGGCGGCGGCCTCGCGGCCCAGGCAGATCACCAGGGCCGCCGCACCGGCAGTGTGCGCCAGCGCCGCCGCCATCGGCCAACCAAGGACAACATTGCTCAGGCCGGTGCCCCATTGGACCACCAGGATCGCGAGGATCCAGCCCGCGCGCCGCCGCGCCTCGCGCCCGCGCCGCGACAATCGCACGACCAGCCACGCCAACGCCGCCGTCAGCGCGAGCGCGAACAGCCGGTGCATCCACTGGATCGCGACCAGCGCGCTCATGGCAATCGGGGCGCCGTCGGCGCGACGTCCGAGCTCGCGGGCGAGCGTGAAGCCCTCGGCCCAGTCCATGCGCGGCCACCACTGGCCATTGCAGGTCGGGAAGCCGCTGCAGGCGAGCACCGCGTAGTTGGTACTGACCCAGCCGCCCAGCGCCAGTTGCACCAGCAGCGCCACCGAGGCGATTGCCAGCGCCGCGCGGTCGCGCGCGCGCACGAGGCCGCCGACGGCCGGCGCGGGCGCCTGCAGGGCCAGGAGCGCGAGCAGGCCCATGCCGCCCAGCAGGTGGCCCGTGACGATGGCCGGGTAGAGCTTCCACGTCACCGTCAGCGCGCCGAACACGCCCTGCCCGATGACCCAGGCCAGCGTCACCAGGGCCCAGGCCAGCGCGCGCCGGTCGCGGGCGAGCGCCGCGGCCGCGACCAGGCCGATGATCAGCACGCCCAGGGCGGTCGCGAAGTAGCGGTGGATCATCTCGATCCAGGCCTTGCGCTCGGTGACCGGCCCTCCGGGCGCTCGCGCCTCGGCTTCGGCGATGGGATGCGCGGCCGCGACCGGGCTGGCGGTCGCGTAGCAGCCCGGCCAGTCGGGGCAGCCCAGGCCCGAGTCGCTCAGCCGCGTGTAGGCGCCGAAGCAGACGAGGTCGAAGCACAGGAACAGTGTCAGCCCGGCGAGCGCGGCCACGCGCTGTCCGCGGCCGAGGCGCCGCAGCCCGCCGCGCCACCACGCGAGCATCAGCACGATGGAGACGATGCCCAGCGCGATCAGCGCGAGGCCGGGCGCGGCGTGCCAGTCGTAGGCGGGCGTCGCGTTCACCGCCCGTCCTTCGGCCGATCCCACCACGACGACGCGCGCAGCAGGCGGTCGATGTCGCGCTTGAGCTTGACGGGGTCGGCGTCGACCGGTGCGCGCATCATCCAGTTGCCGAGCGGATCGACGATGTACAGGTGCTCCTCGAGCGCGTGGTGCGGCTCGGGCTCGAGCCAGCGCGCGAGCGCGTCGCGGTCGACGCGCCGCACGATCACCGCGGGCGGCGCCTCGACCGCCGACAGGAGCGTCGGCGCGACCGGCCCCGCGCTGTCGACGAGCCACACCTTGTCGATGCGGTCGCGCTCCGCGCCCACCATCTCGCGCAGCTGGCGTTGCATGAACAGCAGCTTCTCGCAGCCCGCGCCGCAGCCCGCCGGCGCGACCACCACGAGCAGCCACTGGCCCTTGAGCGCCGTCAGCGGCGCCGAGCGCCCGTCCAGCGTCTGCGCCGGCACCCGGTCGAGGCCCGGCAGCGGGCGCTGCGGCTCGATCAGCGTCGCATAGTTCGCGCGCCCCTGCGGCCGGATGACGTAGTAGGTGAAGTAGGACAGCACCACCGGCAGCGCGCACAGCAGCAGGATCGCCCACATCGTGCGCCGGCCGCGGCCGCTGCGCGCGTCCTGGGCGTCGCGCACGGGCTCGGGCGTGTCGTGCACGGTGAAGCTCAAGGACTCGAGGCCGTCGGCCGCCAGGCGCGCGGCGGCGGGCACGTCCTCGTCGTCCGCATGCACCTCGTGGGACGAGGCGGCGAGCGGCTCGAGGGGGACGGGCTGCGTCGGGTCGGTCGGCGCGAGGGTCGGCGCGGTCGGCGTCGGGTCAGGCATCGGTCGGATCGGAAGCGGAAGAGGCGCCGGCGCGGCGGCGGAAGAACTGCGTCCACGCCCACAGGCCGAGGAAGGCCACGCTCATCGCGAACCACTGGGCGGCATAGCCGTAGTTCGTGGCGGTGCCGATGTCGGGCGCGGGCCAGTCGCGACGCAGGCCGTCGGATGGCGCGCCGGGGCCCTCGTCCTCGACCACGATCTCCGGCCGCAACGCGAGCCCCGCCTCGGCCGCGAAGGGCCCGGGCTCGAGATTCTGCCGCACCGGCCCGGGCACCGGCTTGCCGAGCTCGATCCAGTGCGCCGGCCACGGCGCGACATGTCCCGCCACGCGTACCGTCCCGCCGGGCGCAGGCACCGGCGGCGCCGCCATCGGACGGGCATCGTCGCGCGCGATCCAGCCGCGCTGCACGACCACCGCGTCGCCGGAGGGCAGCTTCAGCGGCGTCATCACGTAGAAGCCCGAGCGCGCGTCCATCGTCCGGTTCATCAGGAAGACGGTGTGCGCGACGTCCCAGCGGCCCTCGAGCTCGATGCGGCGCTGCCACTGCGCGGCGGCGCCGGCCGCGTCGGTCGCGAGCGCTGCGGCCGGCAGGGGCGGTTCGTGGCTGCGCTCCGCCACCAGCGCGGCGGCGCTCTCCTTCTGGTGCGCGCGGGAGAGCTGCCAGACGCCCAGCCGCGCCGTCGTCGCCGCGCACATCACCGCGACGACGAGCCAGCCCAGGCGCGACGCCGCCGTCGGCCCACGGCGCCGCTCGACGGATGCGCCCTCGGCATTGCCCGCGACGCCATGCGGGCCGGGCGAACCCGCGGACCGCGCCGGATCGCGGGTGGAATAATCGTCGGTCATGCGTATCGTGATCGTGGGGTTCCTGGTGCTCGTCCTGGCCGCGCTCGGCGGGGCCGGGTTCTTCATGCTGCGCCGCAAGCCCGACGACGGCCGCGCCGACAAGCGCATGGCGCGCGCGCTGGCGGTGCGCGTCGGACTGTCGGTGACGCTGTTCCTGCTGATCCTCCTGGCCTACGCGCTCGGCTGGATCCAACCGCGCGGCATCCCGGTCGGCACCTGAGCGCCGCCGCAGCCGGCGGCCAGCAGGTTCGAACGCCTCGCCGCGCCGCGGTTCCATCCCCTCAAACGAGGACGCCGCCCGAGGTCGAGCGGCGTCATTGTCGCGCGTCGCGGGCCCCAGCCCGCCGGACGCTCAAAGCCAGTACACGACCACGTAGAGGCCCAGCCAGACGACGTCGACGAAGTGCCAGTACCACGCCGCGCCCTCGAAGCCGAAGTGGCGCGTCGGCGTGAAGTGGCCCTTCTGCAGCCGCATCGTGATGAAGAACAGCATCAGCATGCCGACGAAGACGTGGAAGCCGTGGAAGCCTGTGAGCATGAAGAAGGTCGAGCCGTAGATGCCCGACGACAGCTTCAGGTTCATCGCCGTGTACGCCTCGTGGTACTCGTAGGCCTGGCAGCACAGGAAGCTCGCGCCCAGCAGCACGGTGATCCACATCCACCCGACGGCCTTGGCGCGGTGGTTGGCGATCAGCGCGTGGTGCGCGATCGTCAGCGTCACGCCGGAGGACAGAAGGATCGCGGTGTTGAGGGTCGGGATCGGCCACGGGCCCATGGTATGGAAGGCGGCGATCGTGTCGGCCGGCGAGGCGGTCGCGCCGGCCTGCAGGCTCGGCCAGACGGCGTGGAAGTCGGGCCACAGCAGCTGGTGGTCGAGGTTGCCCAGCATCGGCAGCGCGATGTTGCGGGCCCAGAACAGCGCGCCGAAGAACGACGCGAAGAACATCACCTCGGAGAAGATGAACCAGCTCATGCTCCAGCGGAACGAGGTGTCCACGCGGTCGGAGTACTGGCCGCCCTCGCTCTCGCCGATGGCCTGCGAGAACCACTGCGCGAGCGTCGACAGCCAGACGACGAGCCCGGCCAGCAACACCCACTTGCCCCAGCCGTTGTCGTTGATCCATTGCGCGCCGCCGAAGATCACCAGCAGCATGCCCGCGGCGAGCGTGACCGGGTAGCGCGAGGGCGCCGGGATGAAGTAGTGCGGGGTGCTTCCGTGGGGAGTCGCGGCGGACATGGCTCGGGGTCTCCTGGCTTCTCTTCAGAATCGATTCGATGGCCGGTCGGTCAATGCGACGCGCCCGACAGGCCGATGACGAAATGCACGAGCGCGATCAGCGCCAGCACGAACAGCGCCGCGGCCAGCAGCGCCGCGATCACCACGTGCAGCGGGTTGAGCCGCTTCACGTCCTGCTCGTGATCCTTCGAGCGCCGGATGCCCAGGAAGGACCAGGCGACCGCGCGGAAGGTCTGGCCGAACGCGGCCTTGCGCGCGAGCGGCGAGTGCGGGTCGCGCTCCGGCTCGTCGGCAGGCGGCACGGGTTCGGGCATGGGCGGCTTCAGGCATGCGGCGCGGGCGGAGCGTCGCCGGACGGAGCCGCCGGCATGGTGCCGCCGACCTCGAAGAACGAGTAGGACAAGGTGATCGTCTTGATGTCCTTGGGCAGCTTGTCGTCGACGAAGAACGTGACCGGCCACCGCTTGGACTCGCCCGGCGCGAGCGTGTGCTGCGTGAAGCAGAAGCACTGCACCTTGTTGAAGTGCGGCTGCGCCCCGCCCGGGGCGTAGCTCGGGATGGCCTGCGCCGTCATCGTGCGCGACTGCGTGTTCTTGAACTCGTACATCACCGTCGTCAGCGCGCCCGGATGCACGACGACCGAGGACTGCTCGGGATGGAATTCCCACGGGCCGCGGACGTTGGCGTCGAACTCGATCGTGACGCTGCGCGAGAGGTCGACCTGGGAATTGGCCGCGCCGGCGTCGACCTGCCCATCGCCATCGTCGCGCGCGATCACGTTGACACCCAGCGCCTCGCAGATCGACCGGTACATCGGCACCATCGCGTACCCGAAGCCGACCATCAGCACGACGAACACCGTCAGGCCGACGAGCATGCGCCGGTTGTGGCGCCGCAGCGCGGCAGGACGTGCCGCGGCGCGCGGGTTCGCGGGCGTGGTGGAGGTCGTCATGGGCGTCGCATCCTCAGAGCCCGAACAGGATCGCCTTGGCGACGAACCCGGCGAGGAAGACGAACGCCACCGACGCGAGCACGAGGCCGAGCCGGAGGTTCTTGCGGCGTTGCTCGGGCGTCAGGGCCATGGAGGTCTCGATGCGGAGACGGTTCAGCCGATGACCTTGGTGGCCGTCTTGTCCAGCTTGGGCGGCGTCTCGAACGTGTGCCACGGCGCGGGCGACGGCACTTCCCACTCGAGGCCCTCGGCGCCTTCCCACGGGCGTTGCGGCGCGGGCTCGCCCTTGCCGCGCATCACCGGAATGACGACGAACAGCAGGAAGTAGACCTGCGACAGGCCGAAGCCGAGGCCGCCGATCGAGGCCAGCGCGTTGAAGTCCGCGAACTGCATCGGGTAGTCCGCGATGCGGCGCGGCATGCCGGCCAGCCCGAGGAAGTGCATCGGGAAGAACGTCACGTTGAACGTGATCAGCGACGCCCAGAAGTGGATCTTGCCGCGCGTCTCGTTGTACATCACGCCCGTCCACTTCGGCGACCAGTAGTAGAAGCCGGAGAACATGCCGAACAGCGAACCGGCGACCAGCACGTAGTGGAAGTGGGCGACGACGTAGTAGGTGTCCTGCAGCTGGATGTCGATCGGCGCCATCGAGCAGATCAGGCCCGTGAAGCCGCCCATCGTGAACACGAAGATGAAGCCGACCGCCCACAGCATCGGCGCCTCGAAGGTCATCGAGCCGCGCCACATCGTCGCGAGCCAGTTGAAGACCTTCACGCCCGTGGGCACCGAGATCAGCATCGTCGCGTACATGAAGAACAGCTGGCCCGTGACCGGCATGCCCGTCGTGTACATGTGGTGCGCCCAGACGATGAACGACAGGATCGCGATCGACGCCGTCGCATACACCATGGAGGTATAGCCGAACAGGCGCTTGCGGGCGAAGGCCGGCACCACCTGGCTGATGATCCCGAACGCGGGCAGGATCATGATGTAGACCTCGGGGTGGCCGAAGAACCAGAACACGTGCTGGTACATCACCGGGTCGCCGCCGCCGGCCGGGTTGAAGAAGCTCGTGTGGAAGTGACGGTCCGTCAGCGTCATCGTGATGGCGCCGGCCAGCACCGGCATCACGGCGATCAGCAGGTAGGCGGTGATGAGCCAGGTCCAGGCGAACATCGGCATCTTCATCAGCGTCATCCCGGGGGCGCGCATGTTGAGGATGGTCACGATGATGTTGATCGAGCCCATGATCGAGCTCGCGCCCATGATGTGCAGCGCGAAGATCGAGCTGTCCATCGACATGCCCATCTGCAGCGTCAGCGGCGCGTAGAGCGTCCAGCCCGCCGCGGGCGCGCCGCCGGGCATGAAGAAGCCGCCCGCCAGCATCAGCGCCGCCGGGATCAGCAGCCAGAAGCTGAGGTTGTTCATGCGCGCGAACGCCATGTCCGCGGCCCCGATCTGCATCGGGATCATCCAGTTCGCGAAGCCCACGAACGCCGGCATGATGGCCCCGAACACCATGATGAGCCCGTGCATCGTGGTGAACTGGTTGAACAGCTCGGGGTTGAAGTACTGCAGGCCGGGGCGGAACAGCTCCAGGCGGATGCACAGCGCCAGGATGCCGCCGATCAGGAACATCGTGAACGAGAACAGCAGGTACAGCGTCCCGATGTCCTTGTGGTTGGTCGCGAAGAGCCAGCGTCGCCAGCCGGTCGGGTGGTGGCCGTGCGCGTGGTCGTCCTCGTGGCCGTGGTCGATCGGGTGGGGCAGAACAGCACTCATGACAGGAAACCTCTCAACGAACGCGGGTGCGCGGCGATCCTGGCGGGACCGGGCGGCGGCTTACTTCGACTCGTCGGCGAGCACGTCTGCCGGCTGCACGACCTGGCCGGTGTGGTTGCTCCACGAATTCTTCGTGTACGTGATCGCGGCGGCGATGTCGGTCTCCGACAGCTTGCCCTGCCATGCCGGCATCGCCTCGACGCCGTTGACCTTGCGGCCGTGGAGCACGGTGAGGATCTGCGCGTTCTTGTCGGCGTCGTTGACGACCGGCGAGCCGTCGAGCGCCTTGACCGCGCCGCCGCCCTTGCCGTTGGCCTGGTGGCAGACGCCGCAGTTGGCGTTGTAGACCTTCTCGCCGCGCGCGACGAGCGGGCCCATCTCCCACACCTTCTTCGGATCGTCGGCCGCGGCCGCGAGCGCCTTGCGCTGCGCGGCGACCCAGGCGGTGTAGTCCGCGGCGCTCTTGACGATCACGTGGATCGGCATGTACGCGTGCTCCTTGCCGCAGAGCTCGGAGCACATGCCGTAGTAGTCGCCGGGCTTGGTCGCGCGGAACCAGGTGTCGCGCACGAAGCCCGGGATCGCGTCCTGCTTCACGCCGAAGGCCGGGACGCTCCACGAATGGATCACGTCGTTGGCGGTGGTGATGACGCGCACCTTCCTGTCGACCGGGACGACGAGCGGGTTGTCGACCTTGAGCAGGTAGTCGTTGCCGGCCGCCTTGTCCTCTTCGGAGAGCTCGCGCTGCGCGGTGTCGAGCGTGGAGATGAACGACAGGCCCTCGCCCTCGCCCTTGACGTAGTCGTAGCCCCACTTCCACTGGTAGCCGGTGACCTTGATGGTCAGGTCGGGATTGGTGGTGTCCTTCATCGCGACGACCGTGCGCGTCGCGAACGCGCCCATCAGGATGACGATGACGAATGGCACGACCGTCCAGGCGATCTCGACGGCGACGCTCTCGTGGAAGTTGGCCGCCTGGTGGCCGACGCTCTTGCGGTGCTTCACGATTGAATAGAACATGAAGCCGAACACGACGACGAAGATCGCCGTGCAGACCACCAGCATGCCGTAGTGGAGGTCCTTGAGCTGTTGCGCGATGTCGGTGACGGCGGGCTGGAAGTCGACGCCGTTGAGGCGGGGGCCGCCGGGCAGGTCGGTCACGCCGTCGGCATTCGGGGCGGCGGCGGCGAGGCCGGCGGCGGTCGACGCGAGGGCGGCCAGTGCGGCGCGCAGCGGCAGTTGCCTGGGGCTGCAAGTCGTCATCAATGTCGTCACGTAGTTCGATCCTTGTTATCGACACGGGCTTCGCGCGCGCGGCCCGGTCGGCATGATCAGCGTTCGCGCGCTTTCCCTGTACAGGGTTTGCACAGGGTCGGGGCGCCTTCAGACACAAGACTCGGACGATTCTAGGGCAGGTTCTCCAGCCCTACCTTGCGGGTCGACCCCGACTCAGCATCGATTTCATGTCCTCGAGCCCGACTTCCGTGCGCGCCGCCACCTTGGCGCGCGGCTGCGGCTTGAACGCGTGGCCGTAGACGATCTCGAACTCCAGCACCACGCGACCGTCGCGGTCGCGGCGCTCGCCGAGGGCCTCGAGCAGCGCCTCGCGCCAGCGCGGGGTGCGCAGGCCCGCGGCGCGCGCGCGGTCGGTGTTGGCGCCCAGCGCGTGCAGCTCGTCGAGCGCCGCCTGCGGCGAGCTCCAGGTCAGGCGCAGGGTCTCCTGGTCCATCACCGGATCGGCGAAGCCGGCCTCCACCAGCATGTCGCCGAGGTCGTGCATGTCCGTCCACGGCGCATACGGGGTGCCCCATCCGCGGCGGCGGTAGGCCTCGGCCAGCTCGGGCAGCGTGCCCGGGCCCACGGTCGTGAACATCAGGAAGCCGTCGACCGCGAGCGCGGCATGCCAGTCGCGCATCAGCGTCGGCGCGTCCGGCGCCCAGTGCAGCGCCATGTTCGACCACACCAGCTGCGCCTGTCCCGCGGGGACGGCCGACTGCGGCATGGCGCGCGGTCCCGCCGCGGCCAGTCCCAGCCACCGCCGCCAGGCGGGCGCGGC
>DASVLN010000148.1:0-1647 GCA_036384855.1 Burkholderiaceae bacterium
CTGCTCAAGCTCGCGCGGGCCGCGGGCCCGGAGGCGATCCTCGCCGGCGGCGCCCTGCCCGCCCCGGTCGTGCGTGCGATCTTCTGGGCGCTCGCGCTGATGGCCCTGTGCGCCGCACTGGTGCTCACGCTCCCCCTGAGCGTCACCCGCGTGGTCGGCAGCGCGGCCCTGGTGGCGCTGGCGCTCGCCTGCATCAACGCCTTCGGCAGCTTCGTGCTGACGTTCTGGCCACTGCGCCGCGGCTTGCCGGGATTGGTCTCGTGGGCGCTCGTGCTGGCGGTGCTCGCCAGTCCCTTCAACGACAACCATGCGCCGCTCGCGCGCTCGCTCGCGCATCGCGGCCCGGGGCCGCGCCCGGCGATCGACGTCGCCTACGCGCGCTGGCTCGCCGCGCGGGGCACGGCCGACCCGGTCTACGTGATCGCGACGGAGGGCGGCGGCATCCGCGCCGCGTATTGGACCGCCGCGGTGCTGGAGCACCTCGCCGCGGATCCGCAGCGCCACTTCGCGCGCGACCTGTTCGCGATCTCGTCGGTCTCGGGCGGCAGCGTCGGCGCGGGGTTCTGGGTCGCGGGCGAACGGGCGCGGCGCTGCGAGCCCTCGGCCGAGGCGGTGCGTCCGGACGTCGCGACGCGCGCGCTGACGACCGACTTCGTCTCGCCCGCCGTCGGCTTCATGCTCTTTCCCGACCTGATGCAGCGCTTCGTGCCGCATTCCTTCCCGCTGGCCAACCGCTCGCGCGGCCTCGAGGAGAGCTGGCAGCGCGCCTTCGCGGCGCTGCCCGGACGGCCGATGGACCGCAGCCTGGCCGAGCTGTACGACGGCTGCCCCGCGCTGCCGCAGCTGCTGGTCAACGCCACGGTCGCCGAGACGGGCCAGCGTGCCGTGTTGACGAGCCTGTCCACGAGCAGCTTCGTCGACGTCTTCGGGCTTCCCGCGGGCAGCGCCGTCGACCCGTCCACCGACCACCAGCCGCTCGCCGGCGTGCTGCTGCAGAGCGCGCGCTTTCCGGTCGTCAGTCCCGCGGGCTCCGTCGTCGACGTGCACGATCCCGCGCACCCGCTCGTCACGCGGCTGATCGACGGCGGCTACTTCGACAACTCGGGCATCGTGACGGCGCTGGAGCTGATCGACGGCATGCGCGTCGTCCCGGATTCGCCGCCCATCGTGCTGATCGTGATCTCGGACGCGACCTACGACGACTGCGCGCGCGAGGACGGCACGACCTACTGCCGATCGCCCACGGTGCCGCCCGAGCGCACGGCGGTGCGCGGCCCGGTCGCGGGCACGGCCTGGCTCAACGAGCCGCTGCCGATCCTCACGGGCCTGTTCGACGTGCGCGACTCGCACGTCCTGGAGGCGATGGCGCGGGCGCTGCGGACGACGCAGGTCGCCGTGCTGGACCGCTCGCTGGCGGTCAGCGGCGAGACGAACGCGCAGCGCGCCGCCGAGGTCGCGGCGCCGCTGGGATGGGCGCTCTCCCGCAGCGTCACCGACATGCTCGACAAGCAGAGCGCCTGGGTCGCCGGCCGCATGCCGCTGCAGCGGCCCGACTGGCATCCCCCGACGCCGCTCGTCCCCCACGCGGAGGATCGCCATGGCTGAGCGCGATGCCCCGCCGGCCGCGCCGCTGCCCGGGTCGCTGGG
>DASVLN010000149.1:0-1982 GCA_036384855.1 Burkholderiaceae bacterium
ACGACGGCGCCTTCGTGCGCAAGAACTTCTTCGGCCGCGACCCGAAGACGCTCGAGATGGTCGCCAAGATGAGCGACGAGGACATCTGGCGCCTGCAGCGCGGCGGCCACGACCCGCAGAAGGTCTATGCGGCCTACCACCGCGCGGTCAACACCGTGGGCCAGCCGACGGTGCTGCTGGTCAAGACGGTCAAGGGCTTCGGCATGGGCAAGAGCGGCGAGGCGAAGAACACCGCCCACCAGACCAAGAAGCTGACCGACGAGGACGTGCGCGCCTTCCGCGACCGCTTCGACATCCCGATCCCCGACGAGAAGCTCGCCGAGCTGCCGTTCTTCAAGCCCGAGCCGCACACGCCGGAGATGAAGTACCTGCACGAACGCCGCAAGGCGCTCGGCGGCTACCTGCCGCACCGCCGCGCCAAGGCCGACGAGCAACTGCCCGTGCCGCCGCTGTCCGCGTTCCAGGCCGTGCTCGACCCGACGGCCGAGGGCCGCGAGATCTCGACGACGCAGGCCTACGTGCGCTTCCTGACCGCGCTGCTGCGCGACAAGGCGATCGGCCCGCGCGTGGTGCCCATCCTGGTCGACGAGGCGCGCACCTTCGGCATGGAAGGCCTGTTCCGCCAGATCGGCATCTACAACCCGCTGGGCCAGAACTACACGCCGGTCGACAAGGACCAGGTGATGTACTACAAGGAAGCCAAGGACGGCCAGATCCTGCAGGAGGGCATCAACGAGCCCGGCGGCATGTCGAGCTGGATCGCGGCGGCGACGTCGTACTCGACGAACAACCGCATCATGGTGCCGTTCTACGTGTACTACTCGATGTTCGGCTTCCAGCGCATCGGCGACCTCGCCTGGGCCGCCGGCGACATGCAGGCGCGCGGCTTCCTGCTGGGCGGCACCTCCGGCCGCACGACCCTCAACGGCGAGGGCCTGCAGCACGAGGACGGCCACAGCCACATCCTGGCCGGCACGATCCCCAACTGCGTCAGCTACGACCCCACCTTCGCCCACGAGGTCGCGGTGATCATGCAGCACGGCCTCGTGCGCATGGTGGAGCGCCAGGAGAACGTCTACTTCTACATCACGCTGCTGAACGAGAACTACGCGATGCCGGGCCTGAAGCCGGGCACCGAGGAGCAGATCGTCAAGGGCATGTACCTGCTGCAGGAGGCCACGCAGGCCGGCTCGCTGCGGGTGAACCTGCTCGGCTCGGGCACGATCCTGCGCGAGTCGATGGCGGCGCGCGAGCTGCTCGCGCAGGACTGGGGCGTCGGCGCCAACGTCTGGAGCTGCCCGAGCTTCAACGAGCTCGCGCGCGACGGACAGAACGCCGAGCGCTGGAGCCTGCTGCACCCGACCGAGGCGCGGCGCAAGTCCTTCGTCGAGACGCAGCTGGAGCCCCACGACGGCCCGGTCATCGCGTCCACCGACTACATCAAGAACTACGCCGAGCAGATCCGCGCGTTCATTCCGCAGGGCCGCTCGTACAAGGTGCTGGGCACCGACGGCTACGGCCGCAGCGACTTCCGCAGCAAGCTGCGCGACCACTTCGAGATCAACCGCCACTACATCGTGGTCGCCGCGCTCAAGGCGCTGGCCGACGAGGGCAAGCTGCCGGCGGCCAAGGTCGCCGAGGCGATCGCCAAGTACGGCATCGACGCCGACAAGTCCAATCCGCTCTACGCCTGACCCGGCACCCCACAACACGGAGACGAACCCATGGCATTGGTGGAAGTGAAGGTGCCCGACATCGGCGACTTCAAGGACGTCGCGATCATCGAGCTGCTGGTCAAGCCGGGCGACACGATCAAGGCGGAGCAGAGCCTGATCACGGTCGAGAGCGACAAGGCGTCGATGGAGATCCCGTCCTCGGCGGCCGGCGTGGTCAAGGAGATGAAGGTCGCGCTCGGTGACAAGGTCAGCGAGGGCTCGACCCTGCTGCTGCTCGAGACCGCGGGCGGTGCGGCCGCTCCCGCT
>DASVLN010000150.1:0-3140 GCA_036384855.1 Burkholderiaceae bacterium
CCGTCGGGGCCGAGCCGTCGGCCGCCTACCTCGCCCGCGCGATGCGCGCGGCCGAGTCGCAAGCCATCCGCGTGCGCGGCGCCCGCACGCACAACCTGAAGAACATCGACCTCGACATCCCCAAGCACGCGCTGGTGGTGATCACGGGGCTGTCGGGCTCGGGCAAGTCCAGCCTCGCCTTCGACACGCTGTACGCGGAGGGCCAGCGCCGCTACGTCGAGAGCCTGTCGGCCTATGCGCGCCAGTTCCTGCAGCTGATGGACAAGCCCGACGTCGACGTGATCGAGGGCCTCGCGCCCGCGATCTCGATCGAGCAGAAGGCCACCAGCCACAACCCGCGCTCGACGGTGGGCACCGTCACCGAGATCCACGACTACCTGCGCCTGCTGTTCGCCCGCGCCGGCACGCCGTACTGCCCCGACCACGACCTGCCGCTCGCCGCCACGCCCGTCGCGCAGATGGTGGACGCGGTGCTCGCGCTGCCCCAGGAGACGCGCCTGCTCGTGCTCGCGCCGGTCGTGCGCGACCGCAAGGGCGAGTTCGTCGAGCTGTTCGCCGACATGCAGGCGCAAGGCTACGTGCGCTTTCGCGTCGACGGCCAGATCGTCGAGGCCTCCGACCTGCCCAAGCTGAAGAAGACCGAGAAGCACGACATCGACATCGTGATCGACCGCCTGCGCACGCGCCCCGACGCGCGCCAGCGCCTGGCCGAGAGCTTCGAGGCCGCGCTGCGCATCGCCGACGGGCGCGCCCTGGCGCTCGAGATGGACTCGGGCGCCGAGCACCTGTTCTCCTCGCGCTTCGCCTGCCCGGTGTGCAGCTACTCGCTGCCCGAGCTCGAGCCGCGGCTGTTCTCGTTCAACTCGCCGGTCGGCGCCTGCCCGGGCTGCGACGGCCTGGGCCAGGTCACGGCCTTCGACCCGGAGCGCGTCGTCGCCTTCCCGTCGCTGAGCCTGGCCGCGGGCGCGGTCAAGGGCTGGGACCGGCGCAACGGCTACACCTTCTCGATGATCGAGGCGGTCGCCGCCCATCTCGGCTTCGACGTCGACGCACCGTGGGAATCGCTGCCCGAACGCGCGCGCGAGGTGCTGCTGAACGGCTCGGGCGACGAGGAGATCGAGTTCACCTACGCCGCGGAGACGGGCGCGAAGTCGCGCCGGGCCGCGGTCAAGCGCAAGCATCCGTTCGAAGGCATCCTGCCCAACTTCGAGCGCCGTTTCCGCGAGACCGACTCGGCCGCGGTGCGCGAGGATCTCGCCCGCTACCAGGCCGCGCGCGCCTGCCCAGCCTGCCACGGCACCCGCCTGCGCCGGGAAGCTCGCCACGTGTTCCTGGTGAACGCAGACCCCCTGCCCGCGGTCGGCAGGGGCCAGCCCCCCATGGCGGCGGGCGGCCTTGCCGAGGAGCGGCCGGGCGCAGCCGCCTGCGGCATCGCCCCGTCGGCCCAGCGCAAGCCCATCTACGAGATCGAGCATGCCACGCTGTCCGACTGCCTCGCCTACTTCGAGCAGCTGAGGCTCGAGGGCGCGCGCGCCGACATCGCCGACAAGGTGGTGCGCGAGATCCGCAGCCGGCTCGTGTTCCTCAACAACGTCGGCCTGAACTACCTGAGCCTGGATCGCAGCGCCGACACACTCTCGGGCGGCGAGGCGCAGCGCATCCGGCTCGCGTCGCAGATCGGCTCCGGGCTGACGGGCGTGATGTACGTGCTCGACGAGCCGTCCATCGGCCTGCACCAGCGTGACAACGACCGCCTGATCGCGACGCTGCGCCACCTGCGCGACCTCGGCAACTCGGTGCTGGTGGTCGAGCACGACGAGGACATGATCCTCGCCTCCGAGTACTGCATCGACATGGGCCCGGGCGCCGGCGTGCACGGCGGCCGCGTGATCGCGCACGGCACGCCGGCCGAGGTGGCGGCCAATCCGGAGTCGCTCACCGGCCGCTACCTCGCACGCACGCTGCGCATCGAGGTGCCCGGCGAGCGCCACCCGTGGCGCCGCGAGCCCGCGGACGGCGACCCGAAGAACGCGCCGGCGCTGCGCGTGCGCGGCGCGCGCGGCAACAACCTGAAGGACGTCACGGTCGACATCCCCGTGGGGCTGCTGACCTGCGTGACGGGCGTCTCCGGCTCGGGCAAGTCGACGCTGGTCAACGACACGCTGTACGCCGCCGTCGCGCGCGAGCTGTACGGCAGCCACGACGAGCCCGCCGCGCACGAGGCGATCGAGGGCCTGGAGGCCTTCGACAAGGTCATCAACGTCGACCAGAGCCCGATCGGCCGCACGCCGCGCTCCAACCCGGCGACCTATACCGGGCTGTTCACGCCGATCCGCGAGCTCTTCGCCGAGGTGCCCGCGGCGCGCGAGCGCGGCTACGGCCCGGGCCGCTTCAGCTTCAACGTCTCGGGCGGCCGCTGCGAGAGCTGCCAGGGCGACGGCGTGCTCAAGGTGGAGATGCACTTTCTCCCCGACGTCTACGTGCCCTGCGACATCTGCCACGGCAAGCGCTACAACCGTGAGACGCTGGAGGTCCTCTACAAGGGCAAGCACATCGCCCAAGTGCTGGAGCTGACCGTCGAGGACGCGCTGGCGTTCTTCTCCGCCGTGCCCAACATCGCGCGCAAGCTGCAGACGCTGATGGACGTCGGCCTGGGCTACATCACCCTGGGGCAGAGCGCGACGACGCTGTCCGGCGGCGAGGCGCAACGCGTGAAGCTGGCGCTGGAGCTGTCCAAGCGCGACACCGGCCGCACGCTGTACATCCTCGACGAGCCGACCACCGGCCTGCACTTCGCGGACATCCAGCTGCTGCTGCGCGTGCTGCACCAGCTGCGCGACGCGGGCAACACCATCGTCGTCATCGAGCACAACCTGGACGTCATCAAGACGGCCGACTGGCTGATCGACATGGGCCCGGAGGGCGGCGCCGGCGGCGGGACGGTGGTGGTCGAAGGCACGCCGGAGACCGTCGCGGCATGCCCGCGCAGCCACACGGGCGCCTACCTCAAGCGGCTGCTGGCGAGCTGAGGGCCGCGGCCGCGCCCTCTCAGTCGGCGCGCACCGCGCGGTCGCGCCCGGCAGCCTTGGCGCGGGCCAGCGCGCCCTGTGCACGGGCCAGGAAGTCGGCCGCCGCCTCTC
>DASVLN010000151.1:0-7276 GCA_036384855.1 Burkholderiaceae bacterium
GCCGCGCCCGCCGCGGGGCCGGGCGTGGAGTCCGCGATCCGGCGCAGCATCGCGCGTGCGAGCGTGAGGCGGTCGAGCAGCTGCAGCGAGACGTCGTGCACCGCCAGCGCGCGCCGCTCGTGGTCGAGCCGCGTCGCCACGCCGCCAAGCACGGTGGTGGCGAGCCAGTCCGACAGTGCCAGCGGCACCATGGCCGCACCGACGAAGATCGCCACCAGCCGCCAGGCGAGCCGGTGCGCCAGCAGGTGGCGGAGCGTCGGCGGCGGCCGCGCGGCCATCAGAAGTCCGAGGCCAGGCCGACGAAGGCCCCGTTGCTCGCGCGGATCACGTCGTCGACGCTGTCCTTCTGCGTGATCTGGCTCTTGGTCTGGCCGTCGGCGCCGGCGCTGTAGAGGTCGTAGTCGGTGTTGAGCGGGTTGAGCGCGTGGTCCTTGCGCGCGTGGCCCTTTCCGTTGACCTGGATGTTGTAGTAGACGTACGGGTTGCCCCAGGGGTCGAGCGAACCCTGGAGCTGCATGTCCGCGAGCGAGCCCGGCAGCGCGCCATTCTGCGTACGGTAGAAGTCGATGCTCGCCTCCATGGCCTGGATGGACATGATGGCATGCGAGACGCGGATGCGGTCGCGGTATGAGTTGTAGAAAGGCAGCGCGATGGCGGTCAGGATGCCGACCAGCAGGACGATGACGCTCAACTCGACCAGTGTGTAGCCGGCGGCCGGGCGTGGCGAAGCGGGGATCTTCATCGGGGGATCATCGGCTGACGCCGGCCCGCGCACAGCGCGCGGGGGGGAATGCCGCGTGCAATATTGACGGATGACAGCGCCGTCCTGCGCCCGGATGGCCAGGTCAAACCTGCATGTTCATGATGTCGGTGTAGGCCTGCACCAGGCGGTTGCGCACCGACAGGGTGGCCTGGAAGCCGATCTGGGCCTTCTGCATCGTGACCATCGTCTGCTCGAGGCTGACGGTGGGGTTGTCCATCTGCAACTGGTCCTGCATCCAGCTGGCCTGGTTCTGCAGGTCGCTGACGCCCTTGAGCGCGTCCGACAGTGCGCTGCCGAACCCGGCCTTGGCCGGGCCCGAGACGCCCTTGGCGCCGAGGTCGGCGCCGATGGACGACGGGCCGCCCGCCAGGGGCGTGCCGTCCGGCCGCAGGCCCGCGCGGGCGACGGCGGCGTTGAAGTCGAAAGGCTTGAGTCTGACGTCCATCACGGCTGCTCCCCGCTCGCCGGTCCGGACGCGGCCGGGCGGCCACGGAAGGCGGCGCTCGGGCGGACGGGGGATTCGGCTGGCATGGTCGGAACTTTAGTGGCGCGGCACGCGGACGAAGGCGGGATCTGGCGGCCGAACGGCGGCCTTCTCGCGCCTTCTGCCCGGGGGCGATTCCTCAAGAATCCTCCCAATGCGCCGAGGCCGGGTCTCGCCTGCCCGGCGCGCCACTCGACAAATCCCGCGAACCGCCGTAGACCACTTCATGGAACAAGCCCTCGCTCCTGCCGCCGTTCCCCTGCCCGACGCCGCGCCCGGGCCGCTCGCCCGCCTGGCGGCGATGCCGGCCGCGGCGAAGATGAAGGTCGGCGGCGGCCTGGCCGCGCTGGTGGCGGTGGTCATCGCGATCGGCCTGTGGAGCTCCCAGGGCGACTACCGGGTGCTGTTCGCCAACCTGCCCGACAAGGAAGGCGGCGCGGTCGTCGCCCAGCTCGCGCAGATGCAGGTGCCCTACAAGTTCGCCGAGGGCGGCTCGGCCATCCTGGTGCCGGCCGACAAGGTCAACGAGGTGCGCCTGAAGCTGGCCTCGCAGGGACTGCCCAAGTCGAGCGTCGTCGGCTTCGAGCTGATGGACAACGCCCGCTTCGGCCAGACCCAGACGCAGGAGCGCGTCAACCTGCAGCGCGCGCTCGAGGGCGAGCTCACGCGCACGATCAGCTCGATCGACGCCGTCGAGAGCGCCCGCGTGCACCTGGCGCTGCCCAACCAGAACGGCTTCTTCCGCGAGCAGCAGAAGCCCAGCGCCTCGGTCGTGCTGATGCTGCGCGGCGGCCGCGTGCTCGATCGCGCGCAGCTGGCCGGCATCGTGCACCTGGTGGCCTCCAGCGTGCCCGAGCTGCAGCCCAAGGACGTCAGCGTCCTCGACCAGACCGGCACGCTGCTGACCCAGAACGGCGACCACGACGGCCAGGGCCTCGACCCGACGCAGCTGCAGTACGTCAACCAGATGGAAGGCGGCTACGTCAAGCGCATCCAGGAGCTGCTGGAGCCGGTCGTCGGCGCCGCCAACCTGCGCGCGACCGTCACCGCGGACGTCGACTTCTCGCAGAGCGACGCGACCTCCGAGCAGTTCAAGCCGAACCAGGGCGACCCGAAGGACGCGACGGTGCGCAGCCAGCAGCTGTCGGACACCGGCACCGGCGCCAACGCGGTGCCCTCGGGCGTGCCGGGCGCGACGAGCAACACCCCGCCGGTACCCGCCACCGCGCCGATCAACGGCGCCTCGGCCCCGCTGCAGGCGGCGCAGGGCGGCAGCGTCGGCCCGAACGGCCACCGCGAGACCGTCACCAACTACGAGGTCGACCGCACCGTGCGCGTGGCGCGCGGCGCCACCGGCCTGGTGCGCCGCCTGAACGCGGCGGTCGTCGTCAACCAGAAGACCACCACCGACGCCAAGGGCAAGACCACCACGACCCCCCTCACGCAGGAGGAGATGGACAAGCTCACCGCCCTCGTGCAGGAGGCGATCGGCTACGACAAGGATCGCGGCGATTCGGTCAAGGTGATCAACGCGCCGTTCAAGGTCGAGGCCGCGCCGAAGGAAGAGGAGCTGCCGCTCTGGAAGCAGCAGTGGCTGCTCGACCTGCTGCGCGCCGGCGGCGTGCCGGCCGGCCTGACGCTCGTGGCGCTGGCCGTGCTGTTCGGGCTCGTCCGCCCCGCGGTCATGGCGGCGCTGGCCAAGCCGGTCGAGGTCGAGAAGGCGGAGCTCGACGTCGTCGCCGGCGACCACGAGGAGGTCGGCATGGACGCGCTGCCCGAGATCCTCGAGGCCCCGCAGATGGCCAGGAAGCTGGAGAGCGCACGCCAGCTGGCCAAGGAAAACCCGATCGCGGTCGCCAACATCGTGCGCGACTGGGTCAACGGCGAAGCGTCGGCCTGAGCGCCGGACGACAGCGAACGCGAGAGCACCATGCCTGTGTCTTCGAAATCGGACGATCAGGGCGTCGAGGACGCCGCGATCCTGCTCATGTCGCTGGGCGAGGAGGAGGCGGCCAACGTCTTCAAGCACCTCGCGCCCAAGGAAGTGCAGAAGCTGGGCGAGACCATCGCCCGCATGAAGTCGATCACGCGCGAGCGCATGGACGGCGTGCTCGACAAGTTCGGCACCATCGCCCAGGAGCAGCACGTGCTGGTGCAGGACACCGACGAGTACGTGAAGTCCGTGCTGCGCAAGGCGCTCGGCGAGGACAAGGCCAACCTGCTGATCGACCGCATCCTGCAGGGCAGCGACGTCACCGGCATCGAGTCGCTGAAGTGGATGGACGCGGGCTCGGTGGCCGAGCTGCTGCGCAACGAGCACCCGCAGATCGTCGCCGCGATCCTGGTGCACCTGGACTACGACCAGTCCTCGGGCGTGCTGAAGTCGTTCACCGAGCGCCAGCGCAACGAGGTGCTGATCCGCATCGCGACGCTCGACGGCATCCAGCCCTCGGCGCTGAAGGACCTCAACGAGGTGATGAGCAAGGTGCTCGCGGGCGGCGAGAAGCTGAAGAAGGCGTCGCTGGGCGGCGTCAAGACGGCCGCCGAGATCATCAACCTGATGGGCTCGTCCGTGGAGACCTCGGCGCTCGACTACATCCGCGAGGCGGACAACGAGCTGGCCCAGAAGATCATGGACAACATGTTCACGTTCGACGACCTGAACAAGCTCGACGACAAGGGCTTCCAGCAGCTGCTCAAGGAAGTGCAGAGCGAGTCGCTCGTCATCGCGCTCAAGGGCGCGACGCCCGAGCTGCGCGAGAAGGTGTTCCGCAACATGTCCAGCCGCGCCGCCGAGACGCTGCGCGAGGATCTCGAGTCGCGCGGCCCGGTGCGCGTCTCCGAGGTCGAGTCGGAGCAGAAGGAGATGCTGAAGATCGTCCGCCGCCTGGTCGACGAAGGCCAGATCGTGCTCGCGAGCGGAGGCGCGGATGACTTCCTCTAAGTCGACCCTGCACGCCCGCATGGCCGAGCGCGAGGCCGACCGCATGGCCCCGGTGCCGCCGCGCGGCGCCCCGCAGGCGCGCTTCATCCCGCGCGAGGAGCTCGAGGCCTTCGCCGCCTGGCGCCCCGGCTCGTTCGGCGGCGGCGGCGCGCCCTCGCCGCATCCGTCCGAGCGTCCCGAGAACAAGGTGCATGCCGCGCCGCCGCCCCCGCCGCCGCCGCCGACCGAGGAAGAGTGGCTCGAGGAAGTGCGCCACGCGCGCGAGGCCGGGTACCAGGACGGGTATCGCGACGGCCAGGTCGCGCTCGAGGCCTTCAAGGAACAGTTCGCCAAGCAGATGGCCGCGCAGTTCGGCCAGATGCTGCAGACGCTCGATGCCCAGTGGAACGGCCTCGAGGAGAAGATGGCCCTGGCCGTGACGCGCACCGCGGTGCAGCTGGCGCGCCAGGTCGTGCGCCACGAGCTCGACACGCGGCCGGAGATCGTCGCCAAGGTCGCCCAGGAAGCCGTCGGCGCCATCGTGCTGTCGGCGCGCCACCTGTGCGTGCGCGTCCATCCGGCCGACCACGCCCACGTCGCCGAGGGCGCCGGCGAGGCGCTGAAGGCGCGCGACGCGCGGCTCGTCGCCGATCCGGCCATCGAGCCGGGCGGCTGCGTGGTCGACTCCGACCTCGGCCACGTCGACGCCCGCATCGCCACGCGCTGGGCGCAGGCCGCGGCCGTGTTCGGCAGCCAGGACGGCTGGGACGGCGATGCCGCCGCCGACGGGGAGGCGCGCTGATGCTGGCGATGCCCGAACGCGCGGCGCGGTGGGACCGCTATCTGGCCGACATCGAGAACTACGCCACCGTCCCGCAGCCGCTGGAGATGCAGGGCACGCTGGTGCGCGTCACGGGCCTGGTGCTCGAGGCCGCCGGCGTGCGCGTGCCCGTGGGTGCCGTGTGCGACGTCAGCGGCGCCGGCGGCGAGCAGCCGGTCTCGGCCGAGGTCGTCGGCTTCGACGGCGATCGCGCCTTCCTCATGCCCACGGGCGAGCTGCACGGCCTGTCCAGCGGCGCGAAGGTGGTGCCGCGCGCGGTGCCGCACCTGCCGCCGCGCTTCGGCGAGGAGAACCACCCCTGGCGCCGCAGCGAGGATCGCGGCCTGCACCTGCCGATGGGCGCGGGACTGCTGGGCCGCGTCGTCGACGCGCACGGCCAGCCGCTCGACCGCCTCGGCCCGCTGCGCGACGTGCGCGACGAGCCGATGGTGCGCCGCTCTATCAACGCGATGGAGCGCGACCCGGTGCGCCAGCCGCTGGACACCGGCGTGCGCGCCATCAACTCGATGCTGACGGTGGGCCGAGGCCAGCGCATCGGCCTGTTCGCCGGCACCGGCGTCGGCAAGTCGGTGCTGCTGGGCATGATGGCGCGCTACACGCAGGCCGACGTGATCGTCGTCGGGCTGATCGGCGAGCGCGGCCGCGAAGTCAAGGAATTCATCGAGGACATCCTCGGCGAGGAAGGGCTGGCGCGCTCGGTCGTCGTCGCGGCGCCGGCCGATGCGCCGCCGCTCGTGCGCATGCAGGGCGCGAGCTACGCCACCGCGGTGGCCGAGCACTTCCGCGACCGCGGCCAGCACGTGCTCCTGCTGATGGACTCGCTCACCCGCTACGCGATGGCGCAGCGCGAGATCGCGCTGGCGATCGGCGAGCCCCCGGCCACGCGCGGCTATCCGCCGAGCTGCTTCGCCAAGCTGCCGCAGCTGGTCGAGCGCTCGGGCAACGGCGCGCCCGGCGGCGGCTCGATCACCGCCTTCTACACCGTGCTCACCGAGGGCGACGATCCGCAGGATCCGATCGCCGATGCGGCACGGGGTATCCTGGACGGGCACATCGTGCTGTCGCGCGAGCTCGCCGAGTCCGGCCACTTCCCGGCCATCGACGTCGAGAAGTCGATCTCGCGCGTGATGACCAGCGTCGCCCCGCGCGACCACATCGCCGCGGCCCGCGTCGCGCGCCAGGCCCTGTCGCGCATGACCAAGGCGCGCGACCTGATCCAGCTCGGCGCCTACCAGCCGGGCGCCGATCCCGAGCTCGACGCCGCCGTGAAGATGGCCCCGAAGCTGACCGCGCTGCTGCAGCAGGACATGCACGAGCGCGCCTCGATGGCCGAGAGCAAGCACACGCTGAACAAGGCGATCACCCTCTGACGCCTAGGGAGCCCCGATGAAGCGCCTCCAGATGCTGTTCACCCTGCTCGATCGCGAGCAGAAGCGCCGCGACGACGCGCGCGCCGTCGTGCAGGGCGCCCTGCGCAACGTCGAGGCGCAGCAGCAGCAGGCCGACGGCCTCGCTAGCTACCGCGTCGAGTACTGCGCCAAGTGGTCGGCCAAGTTCCAGACCGCGGCGACCATCGAGATCCTGCGCAGCTACCACGGCTTCCTCGCGCGCCTGGACCAGGCGGTCGCGCAGCAGCAGCAGGTCGTCGCGCATGCGCAGCGCCAGGCCGAGCTCGCGCGCCAGAAGCTCGTCGAGCGCGAGATCCGCGTCGCGACGGTGGAGCGCCTGATCCAGCGGCGCCAGGCGCTGCTCGCGAAGATCGCCGACCGGCGCGACCAGAAGAACCTCGACGAGATGGCGGCGCGGCGCGCGCTGCCCCGGGAGCTGGCCGGCATGGCGTGACGCCGGCTCGAACTCGATCCCCCCGCAAGACATCCCCCGCGAACCGAAGACCCACCATGGCCGTCAACGCAGCCCATTCCCACGCCCACCCCTCCAAGGCCTCGCACTCCGCGGCCAACGCGATCGCCGCGCCGCGCGCGGGCGCGCATGTCCGCGCGCGAGCCGATGCCGACGCGGATGCCGGCGGCGAGGGCTTCGCCGCGCAGCTGATGCGCGCCCAGCCTCAGGAGCACGACGCCGCGCCGAAGTCCGACTCGAAGGACGCGTCGGCCAAGGACAAGGACGACAAGTCCGCCAAGGACGACAGGAAGGACGCCGCGGCCGACGGCACGCAGAAGCAGCCCGACCCGTCGACGCTGCCCTGGCCGCCGCAGGCGCAGACGACCGCCGCGCTGGCCGCGCAGTCGGCGCCTGCCGAGTCCG
>DASVLN010000152.1:0-5213 GCA_036384855.1 Burkholderiaceae bacterium
GTTCCACCAGCCGCCGCCCAGCGCCTGGAACAGCGCCGTCGTGTCGGCATAGCGCGCCGCCTGCGCCTGCGCGAGCGCCACCCGGGTCTGCAGCCAGGTGCGCTGCGCGTCGAGCGAGGCGAGGTAGCTCGCCGCGCCCAGCTGGTACTGGCGTTCGACGAGGTCGAGCGACTCGCGGGCGAGCGCCTCGGCCTGGGCGTCGGCGCGCAGGGCCTCGGCGTCGGTGTCCACCGCCCGCAGCGCGTTGGCGACGTCGAGGAAGGCCTGCAGCACGGTCTGGCGGTACTGCGCGGACGCGGCGTCGTAGGCGTCGACCGCCGCGCGGCGCTTCGCCCGCAACGCGCCGCCGTTGAAGATCGGCTGCGTCAGGCTGCCCGCCAGCGTCCAGGCGGTCAGCCCGCCCGAAGTGAACAGCTTGCCCGGCGTGAGCGCCTCGCGCCCGATGCTGCCGCTCAGCGTGACCTGCGGGTAGAGCGCCGCGGTCGCGACGCCGATCTCGGCGCTCGCCTGGTGCAGCGTCGCCTCGCTGGCGCGGATGTCGGGGCGCTGGCGCACGAGGTCGGACGGCACGCTCACCGGCAGCTCGTGCGGCAGGTTCAGCGTGGCGAGGTCGACGCTCGGCAGGTCCGGGTCGCCCGGCAGGCGGCCGGTCAGCACGGCGAGCTGGTGGCGCGACTGCGCAAGCGCCTTCTGCAGCGGCGGCAGCTGCGCCTGCGTCTGCGCGACGAGCGTGCGCTGCTGCAGCACCGCCGAGCGCGCGAGGGCGCCGAGCTGCACCTGCTTGTCGATCACGCCGAGCGAGCGGGTCTCGACGTCGACCACTTCCTGCGTCGCCTTGAGCTGGGCCTCGAGCGAGGCGGCCTGGATGGCGGTGGCGACGACGCTGGAGGTCAGGCTCAGCCAAGTGGCCTCGACCTGGAAGCGCTGCACGTCGACCGCGGCGCGCGCGCCTTCGATCTGGCGCCGGTTGCCGCCGAACACGTCCAGCGTGTAGGAGACGTCCAGGCCGGCGTTGTACAGGCTGACGATGGGATCGCTGAAGCCGTTGGCGGTCGCGGTCGGCGTGCGCTCGCGCGTCGCGGCGAGCTGGCCGGTCACCGAAGGCAGCGCCAGCTGGCCGTAGGTGGCGCGGTAGTTCTCCTCGGCCTCGCGCAGGGTCGCCTGGGCGGCGGCGAGGTTGGGGCTGTGCTCCAGCGCCGACGCGACGAGCGCGTTCATGGTGGGCGAGTGGAAGGTTTCCCACCACGAACGCGCGATGTCCTGGCCTGCCACGAAGCGCTGCACGTCGCCGGCGGGGCCGGGTGCGCTCGCCGTCTGCGCGGGCAGGGCGACCGGCGTGTAGGGATGGCTCGCGTCGGCCACCACCGGCGCGTCGGGCGCGTGGAAGTCGGGTCCGACCGCGCAGCCCGCCAGGGCCGCCCCGATGCCGATCGCCAAGGCGCTCAGGCGCAGGCGCGGCCCTCGGATCTGCTCACTCATTCGTGCTCCTCGATGTTTTGGCTCAGGCAGCCGCCCGGCACCGGCGCCAGCCTTCGCGGGGGATGGTAGTCGGGTTTCCCCTCGGGTACCCCGATGTCCCCACAAAGTAGTTGCCGTTGCAACCATTGACTTGCCCGCTCATCTTTCCTGTGAACAAAAAGACGGGCGCATGTCGCTCGGGCGCGGCGCAGAGTGTGAACCGGTTCCACCCCGTCCGGGGCCGCGATCGGATCGAACGACGGGAGCGGTCGGCCAAACGCCGGCTGGCGCCGACGAAATGCAGGACGCGGGCCAATGCGAGGATGACCTCATCGCCCGGCCGGCTCCGGGAAACCGCTGTCCCGGCGCGACGGCCGGCATGCACGAGCCGTGCCACACTCGGCCCGGATCCGGCGACCCGCCCGGGCACGCTCGCGGACCACTAGGAGCCGAACCATGCCGCCCTGCCTGAGCCTGCGCCCGTCCTGCCCGCACTTCACGCGGTTCACGCTCGCCGTCGCGCTGGCGCTCCCCGCGGCCACGCCGGCCGGCGCGCAGACCCTGCGCTGGGCCAGCCAGGGCGATCCGCAGACGATGGATCCGTACTCGCAGAACGAGGGCCTGACCAACATGGTCAACGGCCAGGTCTACGAGTTCCTCGTCGCCCGCGACCGCCGGATGAACCTCGTGCCCGGCCTGGCCACCGAGTGGAAGCAGGACAGCCCGACGAAGTGGACGTTCAAGCTGCGCCGCGGCGTCAAGTTCCATGACGGCCGCCCGTTCACCGCCGACGACGTCGTCTTCTCGATCCAGCGCGCGCGCGAGAAGACCTCGCAGATCGCCGTCTACGCCGCGCCGCTGGGCGAGGTGAGGAAGCTCGACGACCACACCGTGGAGTTCGACCTGCCGCGCTTCGACCCAGTCTTCCTGCAGCACGTCAACCTCGTCTACATCATGAGCAGGTCGTGGTGCGTCGAGCACCACGCCGAGCACCCGCAGAACTTCACCGCGGGCGAGGAGACCTGGACCGCGCTGCACGCCAACGGCACCGGCCCGTACGTGCTCGAGAGCCGGCAGCCCGACGTGAAGACCGTCCTGCGGCGCAATCCGGACTACTGGCAGCCGATCGCGGGCAACGTGCAGCAGGTCGTGTATACGCCGATCCGCAACGCCGGCACGCGCGTCGCGGCGCTGCTGTCGCACGAGGTCGACTTCGTGCTCGACCCGCCGCCCTCCGATCTCGGCCGCCTGCGCGCCGATGGCCAGATCCAGATCGTCGACGGCATGGAGAACCGCATCGTCTTCATCGGCATGGACCAGGCGCGCGACCAGCTGCTGTATTCCAGCGTGAAGGGCCGCAACCCCTTCAAGGACGAGCGCGTGCGCCGGGCGATGTACGAGGCGATCGACATCGAGGCGATCCGCACCCGGCTGATGAACGGCCAGGCGCTGCCCACCGGCGCGATGGCGCCCACGCCCAAGGCCGACTTCGACGACCCCGCGCTCGAGAAGCGCCTGCCCTACGACGTCGCGGGCGCGAAGCGGCTGCTCGCCGAGGCCGGCTACCCGGACGGCTTCGAGGTGACGCTGGACTGCCCGAACAATCGCTACATCAACGACGAGCGCATCTGCATCGCGCTGGCGTCGATGTGGGCGAAGATCGACGTCAAGGTGCGCGTCAACGCGATGCCGCGCGCGACCTATTTCCCCAAGCTCGACAAGCTCGACACCAGCCTCTACATGCTGGGCTGGGGCGGCCCGGTCGACGACGCCGAGACCATCTTCACGCCCGTGATGCGCAACCGCGGCGCCGACGGCGTGGGCGCGTTCAACTACGGCAACTCGCGCGACGACGTCTTCGACCGCCTCGCCGCCGCCTCGACGCAGGAGCCCGATCCAGCCCGGCGCGGCGCGCTGATCCGGCAGGCCTTCGCGCGCGAGCACGAGCAGGTGCACCTGATCCCGCTGCATCGCCAGGTGATCCCATGGGCGATGTGGAAGGGCGTGAGCGTCGTGCATCGGCCGGACAACTGGCTCGAGGTGTCGTGGATCACGATGAAGTGACGGGCCGCGCCGCACGCCGCGTCACACCGGCAGGTAGCTGACCATGTCGGCGCGCACGCCCAGCCCGCGCATGAAGGCGGCCGGGTCGAAGCCCTCGGCCGCGTAGCGCGCCTGCACCGTCGCCTTGGCGGCGTGCATGGCGGCCTCGTCGGCCCATTCGACGATGGTGACGATGTCGACGTCCGCCTGGGCGCCGTCGTCGCGGCTCAGCACCAGGTTCTGCAGGCAGCCGGGCTGCTCGTCGAGCAGGCGCTGCGACCGGCGCACGCGTTCGAGGAAGGCCGCGAGCGCGGCCCGCGGCACGGCGAAGCGGTCGACGCGGAACGGCCCCGCGGCGGTCGTGGCGGTGATGTTGGCGGTGGCGATCGCGGCGGGGGACAGGGCATCCGTCATGGCGGTACTCTCCGGGAGGCGCGCGGGGATTCGCGCGGTTCGGTGATACTCTGCAACCTCAACATAGCTTGAGGTCAAGTGCCGCGATGAAGAATTCCGCCGAAGGCCGCGAGGGCCCGCTCCATCCGTCGGGCCTGCCGGCCGAGCTCAGCGTGGGCGAGGTCGCGCGGCGCAGCGGCGTCGCGGTGTCGACCATCCACTTCTACGAGGCCCAGGGCCTGGTCGCGAGCCGGCGCACGGCCGGCAACCAGCGCCGCTACCCGCGCGCCGCGCTGCGCCGCGTCGCCTTCGTGCGGGTGGCGCAGCGCGTGGGCATCTCGCTGGCCGACATCGCGGCCGCGCTCGCCGAACTGCCCGAGGGATCCGCGCCGACGCGCGACGACTGGGCGCGCCTGTCCGCGCGCTGGCGCGCCGAGCTCGACGAGCGCATGGCGCAACTCAAGCGCCTGCGCGACACGCTCGATGACTGCATCGGCTGCGGCTGCCTGTCGATCGACCGCTGCCGCCTGCGCAATCCGGCGGATCGCCTGGCCGCCGAAGGCGCGGGCCCGCGGCGGCTGCTCGCGGGCCGGGCCCGGGGCGGTTGAACACGGCGCGCATCGGCAAGCCGGGATCATGTCCGTCCGCGAAGTCACGCAGTCGATCCGCATCCACGCCGGACCCGAGCGGGTGTGGGACGCGCTCGTCCATCCCGAGGCCGGCGAGCGCTGGCGCAACGCGCGCTTCGCGACCGACTGGCGGCCCGGCAGCCCGATCGCGATCGAGGCGCTGATCGGGACGAAGCGCTACCGCGACAAGGGGCGGGTGCTGCGCGCCGAGCCGCATTCGGCGCTCGAGTACACGTACTGGTCGCGGGTCTCCGGCCTGCCGGACGCGCCGGGGTCGTATTCGCGGATCGCGATGGTGCTCGTGGCCGACGGTGCCGACACGGTGCTGACCGTCACGCAGCGGGTGCCGCCATCGCCGGTGCGCCGCGGCCCGGGATGGGAGATCGGCGACGACTCGGGCGCCCGCCACGTGGAGTTCTACTGGCGCACGACGCTGCCCGTCCTGAAGCGGGTCGCCGAGGCGGGCGGCGCGGGCTGAAGGCCATGCGGCGCTTGCCGGACAATGCGCGCCTGACCGAGAAAGGACGATCCCGATGACGTGGCTGCGCGCCCTGGTTTGGATGCTTCCGGCGCTGCTTGCGCTGCCCGCCGCCGCGGCGCCGCCGGTCGCGTTCACCGACCTCGCGACGCCGTTCGAGCGCGTCGCGGCCGACACCGCGGGCCGGCCCGATGCCGAGCGCATCGCCGCGG
>DASVLN010000153.1:0-2993 GCA_036384855.1 Burkholderiaceae bacterium
GCGCAGCCGGGGGGCTCGCGCGCACGGGGGCGGAGGTCGGCGCAACGGCGCTCATCTCAACGCCCCTGGCGCCGGCGCGCCCAGGCCTGCAGCAGGTTGATCAGCAGCAGCAGCACGAAGGCCGCGACCAGCATCACGACGGCGATCGAGGTCGCGCCCGTGTAGTCGTACTGCTCGAGCTTGGTGATGATCAGCAGCGGCGTGATCTCGGAAACCATGGGCATGTTGCCCGCGATGAAGATCACCGACCCGTACTCGCCCAGCGCGCGCGCGAACGCGAGCGCGAAGCCGGTCGCCAGCGCCGGCACGAGCGCGGGCAGCACGACGAGCCGGAAGGTCTGCCAGCGCGAGGCGCCGAGCGTGGCGGCGGCCTCCTCGAGCTCGAGGTGCAGGTCCTCCAGCACCGGCTGGACGGTGCGCACGACGAAGGGCAGGCCGATGAAGGTGAGCGCGACGAACACGCCCAGCGGCGTGTAGCTCACCTTGAACGGCAGCCAGCGGCCGATCCAGCCGTTGCCCGCGTACAGCGTCGTCAGCGAGATGCCCGCGACCGCGGTCGGCAGCGCGAACGGCAGGTCGACCAGCGCGTCCACGAGCCGGCGCGCCGGGAAGCGGTAGCGCACCAGCACCCACGCGACGAGCAGGCCGAAGCCCGCGTTCAGCAGCGCGGCGGCGAAGGACATCCCGAAGGTGAGCCGGTACGAGGCCAGGACGCGCGGCGAGAAGGCGGCGGCGACGAAGCCGTTCCACGTGCCCGCGAACGTGCGCAGGAAGACCGCGGACAGCGGCACCAGGACGATCAGGCAGAGGTACAGCACCGCGAAGCCGAGCGCCAGGTCGAAGCCGGGCAGCACGCTGTGGCGGCGCAGCAGGAGGGTGCGGGCGATCATGACGGACGGGAAGCGTCGACCGGCGCACGCGGACGGTGCGACGCCGGTCGGGCGGCTGGAGAACCGGGCCGGCTGCGCGCCGGATGGAACGCGGCGCCGTCGGCCCGGGCGACGGGGTTCGTCCACTGTAGGAGGACGCACCCCCGGCGCGGAACGAAGCGATGCGCGGATCGATATGCGCGATCCGGTGATGCCCCGCCGCTTCAGAGCGTCGCGATCGACACCTCGGTGGACTTCACCAGCGCCACGACATCCTTGCCGACCTTCAGGCCGAGCTCGTGGATCGAGCGCGTGGTGACGACCGAGGTCACGATCAAGCCCTGGGGCGTCTCGACGTCGACCTCGGACACGACGGGTCCTTCGACGATCTCGCGGACCTTGCCGCGGAACTGGTTGCGCACGTTGACGGCGAGGATGGTCATGGGTTCCACCGGGGATGCTGCGGACGACGGCCGCCGATGACCCATCTTCCCGGCGCGCCGGCCGCCGGCCAACGAATCGGAACGCGCATCGCTCTTCGGTTTGTGCATGACGTGCGCGACACCGGCGCGTGTGGGCGCCCACATACGCCAGGGCGTACGCTGCTCCCGGCATGCGCCGCACGCGCAGCCTTCCCGGCCCGGCTCGGCATGGCACGCCGCGGCTGCGCCGCCCCAAGACCGCGCCGCGGCCTTGCAAGGTGGCCGCCTCCATGCCGCGGGCAGCGTCCCGCACGGGCGGGACGCCGAGGCGTCGCCTCGCGCACGCGGGTGCGCAGGCGCAGGTGCGCGCGCCGGGGCGTCCGGCACGCGAGAACCGGTCCATCCCCTCGCGCCGGCGCTGCCGGCGCGACGGGGCTGGGCGCGCGCTTCAGCGCACCTTGGACAGCAGCGCGGTCAGCTCGCCGAGGACTTCGGCGACGTGCTTGCGGCCGCGGGCGTCGCTGCCGACGCGGGAGCCCAGCTCCTGCTCGACGAGGCTCACGGTCAGGTGCACGTAGGTGCTGTCCAGCGCGCGGCGCACCGCGACCAGTTGGCTCGCGATGTCGATCCCCGGCTGCCCGGACTCGATCATTCGCTGGATCCCTCGCAGCTGCCCTTCGGCACGCTTGAGGCGGTTGAGCATTTCGCTTCGGCTTTGTTCGTCGACAAGCACTGACATTGTATGGACCCTCCAACGGCAGCCCGGATGCGGCCACCGTCGCGCGATTGTGACGGCTCGGCCGCATCCTTGCATAGGTGGGCGGGTACCCAGGACACGGTAAAGATGACGGATTCCCGCGCTTTATCCCTAGATAACCGGGGCCTGCAGCCCTCCCGCGCCCGCACGCGGGCGACAAACGCCATCGATACGGTTCACGGTATGCAGCGCCGCCATCGCCGCGGCGCGGGCCGTCCGCTCAGGCGCGCCCGCGCGCGAGGAGGGTCGCGACCTCGGCCGCGGAGCGCACCCCCAGCTTGGCGAACACGCGCGCGCGGTGGACTTCGACGGTGCGCACCGAGATGCACAGTTCGTCGGCGATGACCTTGTTCAACTTGCCGGCGGCCACGCGCTGCATCACCTCGCGCTCCCGCTCGGACAGGCTCGCCAGGCGCGCCGCGACCTCGTCCTCCTCGGAATCGGCGGCCTGGCGCGCGGCGTCCACGGCCAGCGCGCGCGTGACGCGCTCCACCAGCGCCGCATCGCCGGAGGGCTTCTCGATGAAGTCGAAGGCGCCCTTCTTCAGCGCCTCGACCGCCATCGGGATGTCGCCGTGGCCGGTGAGGAAGAGGACGGGCACGCCGCTGCCGCGCGCCACCAGCGCGTCGTGCACCTGCAGGCCGGACATCGGCTCCATGCGCACGTCCAGCAGGACGCAGCCGGCCAGCGGCGCCTCGTCGGCGGCAGCCAGGAACTCGGGCCCGCTCGCATAGGCGCGCACCGCGAGGCCGTGCGACGAGAACAGGAAGGCGAGCGCGTCGCGCACCGGGGCCTCGTCGTCGACGAGATGCACCATGGGCTCGGCGGCGGCGAGGCGGGAGGGGGAGGCGAGGGTGGCGTTCATGGGCGGTACGGGTGGGCGGCGGGCGGCGCGGCGGCGTCCTCGCGCGCGGCGTCGGCGTCGGGGCCGGCCGGCGAGGTCGC
>DASVLN010000154.1:0-2878 GCA_036384855.1 Burkholderiaceae bacterium
GTCTCCACGCCCTTGCGCGGCACCATGCGGCCCAGCTGCAGCACCATGAACTCGTCGCGCGGCAGGCCCAGCCGCGCACGCGCGTGCTCGCGCGGCTGCGGCGCGAACTCGCCGGCGTCGAAGCCGCAGGGGATGGTGGCCATGCGCCCCGGATCGGCGCCGTAGAGGCGGCGCAGGTCGAGCTCGTCCTGCGGGCACTCGGCCACGACGCGGTCGCTGTGCTCGACGAGCGCGCGCTCGATGGCGATGCGCTCGGGCGGGAAGGCGTCGGCCTCGCGCTGGTGCTCGCGCCGCACCAGGCCGAGCGCGTGGAAGGTCGTGACCAGCGGCAGCCCGAACTTCCGCTTCAGCGCGAGCCCGACCTGGCCCGACATGAAGAAGTTGGCATGCACGACGTCATACCCCGGCCCCGTACGCAGCCACGCGTCGCAGAACGCGGCGAAGGCCGCCATGTGGCCGAGCAGCTGCTCCTTGGGCACGAAGGCCGGCGGCCCGGCATCGACATGGATGACGCGCCAGCGCGGAGCGACCTGCACGACCGTCGGGAGCGCCGCGTCGTCGCGCCGCGTGAAGACGTCGACCTCGTGCCCCAGCCGGGCAAGCTCGCGCGCGACCTGCGCGACGTAGACGTTCTGGCCACCCGAGTCCACGCCCCCGATGGTCGCGAGGGGCGAGGCGTGTTCACTGATCATGGCGATGCGCATCCGGCGGTTTCCTCCGGGTCGTGGCGGAGGAAGAGGCGAGCGGCGTGCGAGGCCGCGAACGCGGCCATGGAAGCGGCCGCCCAGCGTCCCCGGGAAGCGCTTCTCCCTCTGTGGAACCGCTTCTCGCGGAGGTCGCGAGGCCGGGCAGGCGCACCGCGCGCGCCACCTGCCGTTCGGACGGAAACGCCGGTGCTCTTTACGGCAAGGAGCTTCGATCCGGTTGAAGCCCGGGCCGGTCGCGGCTTCTACGCGATTGAATCCGGCGCCGCCGAGGCTCGACGGCCCCGCGAGCTCGGCGGCCGTTCAGCGCGACGGCGCGCCTTGTGCGGCACCGTCAGGCCGCGCACGCGTACGCAGGCGCGCGAAGAAGCGGGACGGCCGGCCCACACGCCGGCCGTCCCGGGCCCGCTCACTGCGGGAAGCGCGTCACCGTCACCGGCGTGCTCGGGTTGGCGGCGGTCGCGGAGCCGCCCGCGCCGTCCACCACGTTCAGCACGCCGCCACGGCCGTGCGAGGGGTCGAGGAAGACCGTCAGCAGGTCCTGCAGGCTTCCCGAGGGCAGGCTCGCGGGCACCTCGAACGCGTTGGAGGCGTAGATGTCGAGCCCCTGGTTGAAGAAGTTGTACGAGCCCAGCCCGTAGCCGTTGAACTGCTTCACCCCGTCGGCGACCTTCAGCGCCGGGTACCCGAGCACCGTATTCGACTCGCTCCATGCGGCCTGCGACGGCGGGTCGTAGGGCATCTCGTTCTGGTAGAACACGACCCGGCCGCGCTCGCCGTTCCACAGGGTCTCCGTCTTCTGGTAGTGCTCGACGAACAGGCCGTAGGCCGTCACGTCGTCGGCATTGACGACCACGCCCGTGTCGGCCTTGTTGACGTTCCAGCCGACGCCGTTGCCGTGGTCGGCGCGCCAGGCCCAGATGTCGTCGAGGATCGCGCCGTTCGAATTCACGACGAGCGACGTGGTCGCGCGCCCGGCCTGGGCGCCGCCGATGCGGAAGAACACGTCGTGCAGCGCCACCGGCGCGCCGCCCAGGCGCGAGACCAGCTGCCGCGCGCTCGTGCCCAGCTGCAGCAGCACCGGCGAGTTCACCGGCCCGGCATCGATCAGCACGCCGGTGATGTCCACGCCCGGCTGGTCGTCGACCTTGATCGCCGCCGTGCCGTGCTGCGGGATCAGCGTCGGGAAGCCCAGGCCCAGCACGATCGTGTTTGCGTACGGGATGCGCAGCGCGTCGTCGAGCTTGTAGACGCCTGGCGTCAGGATCAGGTTGGCGCCGCGCAGCAGCGCCTCGTTGATGCGCGCCGTCGAGTCCGTCGGCTTGGCGATGAAGAACTTCGAGATCGGGATCGCGGTGCCCGGCGTCGGCCCGTTCGCCCACGTCGTGCCGGAGGACTCTCGGCGCAGCGTCGGCGCGAGCACCTGCCAGGCGCCCTGGGCGTCGACGAACAGGTACGGCGCCTCGCGCGTGACGGGGCTCGTCGGCAGCGTCGTGTACGGGCCGCCGCAGGCGGTCGAGCCGGGAAAGCACGTCGCCGGCGCGCCGACGACCCCCGAGAACACCTGGTTCCACACGCCGTTCGTCCAGCCGTCGATCGTGCTGTCGCGCGTGATCCACTGCTGCTGCGAGCCGCTGATGATGGTCCCGCCCACGAACTGCGAGTCGGCGATGAAGCCGCCGCTCGCGTACGACGGGCCGCTGCAGTAGTCCATCAGCGTCGTGTTGCCGTTCACGCGCACGCGGCGCATCGGCGCGGCTTGCGACACCGCCCAGAACTCGCCGGCGTGGCAGCCGAGGCTCGCGTTGTTCACCTCGATGTCGAGGTTGGAGATCGAGCGCCAGAAGTTGTTCAGCGCGACGCAGCCCGACGCGTCGCACTGGTTGTACGCATTGATCGAGCCGTTGATGGCCACGTCGGTCGGCGCGCGGCCGAGGCCCGCGACGCTCGTGTAGTAGCCGAGCTGGAAGTTCAGCGGCGCGGCCGCGGAGCCGTAGGTGCCGGGCATGAACAGCAGCGCGACCCGCTCGGGGCCGAACTGGTTCGACAGCTGACGTGCCGCGACGGCGTCGACCGCCGCCTGGATGTCGGCGACGGCCATGTCGGGCGTGAAGACGCGCACGTCGGGGCCGAAGTCGGGGGTCGCGGCGCGGGTGCCGCCGGCGAGCGCGAGC
>DASVLN010000155.1:0-3799 GCA_036384855.1 Burkholderiaceae bacterium
GCGCTCGCCGAAGCGGCGATACGCGTCCTCGGCCGCGCGGGCGAGGCTGGCGTCGTCCATGCGTGCCAGGCCGTCTCGCATGCAGTCGCAGTGCGCGCGTTGGCGCGCGTCGGCCGAGGCGACCGGCTCGGACGCCGCGTCGGTCGGATCGAAGCCGCGCTCGCACGAGCGCGCGATCGAGCGCCGGATGCCGCGCGCGCCGCAGGTGTCGAGGGCCGATCGCATCCGCGCCAGGAACTGCGCCTGATCCACGGGAGCGTCGCGGTCGGGACCCAGCGCGGGCGCGAGCTGCGCGGGCAGGCAGTCGCATGCGAGTTCCGCGTTGCTCGCGAGCAGGTCGCGCTCCTGCGGCGCGTGCGACAGCTCCAGGGCCGTCCGGGCCATGTCGCACTGGTTCTTCAATCGCGCGGCCATCAGGTCGGCCAGCATGCCGACGCTGATGGCGCCGCCGGCCGCGGACGCCGGTGCCGAGGCAGCCGCCGGCTGGGCGCGCGCGGATGCGCCGACGGCGACGATCGCGAGGACGGCGACGGCGGCGGCGAGCGGGGAGTTCATCGATGGTCGGTCTCGGGGAAGGGCGCAGGCGGCGCCCGGCGCCCGCCATTGTGCCGGCGGCGATCAGCCGTCGCCCATGTCGAAATCGACGCGCGTGTCCTCCGCGTCGAGCAGTCGGCCATCGTGCGAGCGCAGCTCCAGGCGCCGGACGGGCCGGCCGCGCTTGCGATCGACGAGCCGCACCTGCAGCTCGCCCGGCTCGAAGCAATGCGCCTCGCCCCATTGGCGCAAGGCCACGAGCACCGGGAACAGGGCGCGGCCCTTGGCCGTCAGCCGGTATTCCTGGTGCGCGCCGCCGTCCGCGGCGGCTGAGGCTTCGAGGATGCCGTGCTCGACGAGATGCCGCAGCCGCGACGCCAGGATGTTCTTCGCGAGGCCGAGGCTCTTCTGGAACTCGCCGAAGCGGGCGAGGCCGTCGAACGCGTCGCGGACGATCAGCAGCGACCACCCGTCGCCCAGCGCATCCAGGGGCCGCGCCACGGGGCATCCCGTTTCCATGTGACTCGTTCGCTTGACCATGCCTGCCTCGATTGAGTGGTTGCATCATAAAACCTTGTTTGGTACAACGCGAATGGTTTCAACATGAAACCTTCTGAAGAACCGATCCGCCGCGGCCTCCCGCCGCCGTGGCGCCCGCAACTCCACCACCTTCCGACCATGATCGATGCCGACGAAACCTTCGATGGAACCTTCGCGTTCGCCCCGCACTTCACCGACGCGCCGGGGTTCCCGATGCACTTCGTCGACGAGGGGCCGCGCGACGGCGAGGTCGTGCTGTGCCTGCACGGCGAGCCGACCTGGGGCTACCTCTTCCGCCACCTCGTGCCGGCACTGCGCGACCGTTGCCGCGTCGTCGTGCCCGACCACATGGGCTTCGGCAAGAGCGCGGCGCCGCCGGCGCGCAGCTACCGGCTCCAGGACCACGTCGACAACCTCGAACGCCTCGTCCTCGCGCTCGACCTGCGCGGCATCACGCTCGTGATGCACGACTTCGGCGGCCCGACCGGCATGGGCCTGGCCGCGCGCCATCCGGGCCGCATCGCGCGCGTGATCGCCGTCAACGGGCCGACGCCGTTCGGCCAGGCGGATCTCGGCGAGCGCCTCGCGGCCAACGCCGCGACGGCGCCGTGGTTCCGCTGGATTGCGCAGGCGCACGCGGACGGCAGCCTCGAGCCCGTGCTGGAGCGGCTCGGCTTCAACATCCTCAGCGTGCTGAAGCTGAACGGCTTCGAGGACCACGCGCTGATCACGGACAGGTGGCTGAGGGCCTACGGCGCACCGTTCGCGACGCCGGCCGATTGCGCGGGGGCGATCGGCTGGGCGCGCGGCTTCGCGCTCGGCGAGCATCGGTTCGAGGAGCCCGACGCCGACGCGCGCCGGATCCTCGCCGGCAAGCCGGCCATGGCGATCTGGGGCCTGGCCGACCGGACGCTGCAGGCCGCGCACTTCCTGCCGCTGTTCCGCGCCGCGTTTCCCGGCGCGCCCGTCCACGAGCTGCCCGGCGTCGGGCACTACAGCCTGGAGGACGCGCCCGCCGACGTGAACGGGCTCGTCGCGGCCTTCATCCGCGGCACGCGCGGGTGACGGGGGCCGGCCGGGCCTCAGCGCGGTCGGGTGTCCGGCGCGTAGCCGACCTCGTCGCCGATCGCGAGGAAATGCCCGCCGGCGATGTGGTGCAGCGTGCGCAACGCGGGGTCGGCGTCGGCGAAGTGCCAGCGGCCGTCCCGGAACACGCGGTCGTCGGCCCAGGCGGCCACGACCTCGCCGAGGAACAGGTCGTAGGCCTGCTCGACATGCGCCTCGGGCAGGCGGCGGCATTCGAGCCAGGCGACGCAGCCCTCGACCAGCGGGGCGCCCGTGGCGGGCCCGGGCTCGGCGCGGGCGAGCGCGTCCGGCACCGCGAACTTGTCGACGTCGCGGCCCGAGGTGTTGCCCACGCGCTGGGTGAGCGCGGCCAGCGCCACCGGCGGCACGGCGAGCGCGAAGCGGCCGCTCGCCTCGACCAGGCCGCGGGTGAAGGTCTGCTTGTCGAGGACGACGGCGACCTTGGGCGGCAGGAAGTCCAGCGGCATCGACCAGGCGGCCGCCATCACGTTGCGCCGGCCTTCGTGCTTGGCGCTGACGAGCACCGTGGGCCCGTGGTTCAGGAGGCGGGTGCAGCGATCGAGGGGGACGGGCTGGCGCATGGCCGCATTCTCGCCCCGGACGGGCGTTGACCGAATTTGAACGGGATCTTCGACATCCTTGCACGGCCGCGGCGCGGGCTCGCGGGATGATGCCGGCCAGCCGTCCCCCATTCATCCGCCAGGAACCCCGACCATGTCCGAAGCCCTGAACGACGCCGCGCTCAAGCAGCTGTTCCTCGAAGCCCGTACCTTCAACAAGTTCCAGCCGCGCCCGGTGGACGACGCGACGCTGCACGCGCTCGTCGACCTCCTGAAGTGGGCGCCGACCTCGATGAACGCCCAGCCAGGCCGCTTCGTCTTCGTGCGCAGCGCCGAAGCCAAGGCCAGGCTGAAGCCCGCGCTGATGCCGGGCAACCAGGACAAGACCATGGCCGCGCCGGTCACGGTGATCGTCGCCCACGCGCCCGATTTCCACGAGCACCTGCCCACGCAGTTCCCGGCGATCCCGGGCGCGCGCGACATGTTCGCCGGCAACGATGCGATGCGCGAGATCACCGCGCTGCGCAACGGCACCCTGCAGGGCGCCTACCTGATCGTCGCGGCACGCGCGCTGGGGCTGGACGTCGGGCCGATGAGCGGCTTCGAGAACGCCGCCGTCGACGCGGCGTTCTTTCCCGGGGGCGAGTGGAAGTCGAACTTCCTGATCAACCTCGGCTACGGCGACCCGAGCGGCAACTATCCGCGCGGCCCGCGCCTGCCCTTCGATACGGTCGCGCGTATCGTCTGACCCGTCCCGTCAGGCCGCGGGACGCTGGCTGCGGCCCAGGGTATCGAGCACCTGCGCCGCCATCGCGTCGGCTGCGGCCGAGCCTGCCGACGCGCGGCTGCGCATCAGCACGACCTGCTGCAGCGGCAGCGGCGGCAGGCCGTGGCGTTCGCCTAGCAGCTCATGGTGCGCCGGGACGCTGCAGCGCGAGAACAGGGCCACCGCCAGCCCGCTGTCGACGGCGGCCAGCATGCCGGCCGGGCTCGCGCTCTCGCACACGATGCGATAGGGTCGCCGCATCGCCTCCAGCGCCGCGAGCGCAGCCCGCCGCGCGCCGCTGCCCTGCTCGTAG
>DASVLN010000156.1:0-2647 GCA_036384855.1 Burkholderiaceae bacterium
GTCCCAGCCGACCAGCGTCGCCTGCCAGCCCTGCGGGCCGTGCGTGCAGGCGAGCAGCGGCAGGTCGCTGCCCGCTGTCATCCCGTCGTCGCCGACGCGCACCGCCACTGGCAAGCCGATGCGCAGCGCGAGCAGCGTTGCGGCCTGCTCCGCCAGCGCTCCGGGCGAGTCGGCCGCCTGCAGGGCGACGCGCCAGCGCGCGAGGTCGGTTGCCGTCACGGTGCCGCCGGGATACACCAGCCGCTCCGCGAGCCGTCGCAGCGGCCCGTTGAGCGCCAGGCAACTGGCCGCGACGACCAGCCCGCCGAGCCAGCGCGACTCGAACGGCAGCAGGGGCGTGAGAGCCACCACGCCCGCGCCGAAGGCCAGCAGCAACGTCCACACGAGCGCGCGCCGTGCCCACGCGTTGGCGACGAATACCCCGTAGCGCAGGATGCCGTAGACGAGGATGACCGGATACAGCGGCAGCCCGAGCAGCGGGAACGGATACACCGCCAGCCCGGATACCTCCATCCCGTATCCGGCCAGGCAGGCCAGTCCCCACAGGCACGATGCCGAGACGGCCGCGATCTGGCTGAACGCGGGGGGCCGCGCCCGCGCCAGCGCCGCCAGAAGCACCGCGACGCCACCCGAGCCCAGCACGATCCACGCGACGCTCGCGCCCCAACCGAGCGGCTCGGCCACCGCGATCCAGGCGATGTGGCGGCCGGGCTCCATGTGTGCGGGATGGCCCAGCTCGGCGACCAGCGTGGAGATCGCGCCCAGTGCGTACGCGGCCGCGATCGTCTTGCGGCCGACGTGGACGCGGCAGAAGACGACGCAGAAGTGGAAGAAGAACGCGGACGTGAAGGGCGCGGTCGCGAGGAGCGCCATCATCAGCGGCTCGGCCTGCGGCCCGAGCCAGATCGGCGCCTCGTTGCCCGCGATCCAGGTCGCGATGCCCACCAGGAAGACCGCCAGCAGCCGCGCGCCCGCCACGCGGTCGGCCCAAGCCAGCAGCACGCCGGCCAGCGCGAGCGTCTCGAACAGGGAGAAGGCGAGGACGGCGTGCAGCAGCATGGCGGCGGCGCTGGGCGGGGTGTCAACGCGGTTGACGACAGGGGCCGCGGGCAGTGTAAACGAAGTACACAGTCTCGATCGGGAACCTCAGTCGAATCAACAACTTGCGAGCGCCAGGTTCGTTGGCCCGGTTCTCGCGAAGACGGGTTCGTCCCAATGGAGGAGAACCCATGACACGCATCGTCGTTTCCGCAGCCTCGCCGGCATTCATTCCGTCCGCTCCCGGGCTCGACCTGGTCGCCCACGTCGGTGCGGCCGGCTGGGCGCGCCTGCCCACCGCCGTGCGCCGCCGTTTCGGCGCCGGCCACGGGGACGTCGTCTATGCCGGCCGCATCACGTTGCGCCGCTCGCGGGCCGGACGCGCCTTCGCGGCGCTCGCGCGACTGTTCGGCGGGCCCTTGACGGCTGCGGCTGGCGAGTCGCTGCCCGCGGTCGTGCGCGTCGCCACGGACGGCCGCGGCGGGATGACCTGGGAGCGCGCGTTCGACGCCGGCGGCGCACACGGGATGCAGGTCGTGCGATCGACCAAGGAGACCGGCCCCGGCGGCGAGCTCGTGGAACGCACCGCTGGCGGGCTGGGCATGGTGCTGGTCGCCTTCGAGGAGCGCGGCACGCTGGTCTTCGAGAGCCGCGGCTTCGTGTTCGTGCTCGGGCGCCTGCGCCTGCGAGTGCCTGCGTTGCTCGCACCCGGAACCTGCCGGGTCGTGCACGCCGACCTCGGCGGTGGCCGGTTCCGCTTCGCGCTGGACATGCGCCACCCGTTGTGGGGCCATACCTTCCACCAGTCGGGGGTTTTCGTCGACCCGCACGACGCCACCGAGGAGGTCGCGCAATGACCGCGGTGCTGATCATCCTGGCCGTGCAGGCGCTGCTGGGGGCGTTCGACAACTTCTGGCACCACGAACTGCAGGCGCGCTTGCCGCAGCGCGCGTCGGCGCGGCGCGAGCTGGCGCTGCATGCCGCGCGCGAGGCGATCTACGCGGTCGTCTTCCTCGGCCTCGGCTGGTTCGAGTGGCACGGCGCGCTGGCGTGCGCGCTTGCCGCCCTGTTGCTTGCCGAGCTCGCGATCACGCTGGCCGACTTCCTCGAGGAGGACCGCTCGCGCCGGCTGCCGCCGTTCGAGCGCGTGCTGCATACGCTGCTGACGATGGGCTACGGCCTGTTCCTCGGCGCCATCGCACCCCAGCTGTGGCGCTGGGCCCGCCTGCCGATCGCCTTCGTGGCCTCGCCGCACGGCACGCTGTCGGTGCTGTTCACGCTCTTCGCCATCGGCGTGGGCGCCTGGGCCGTGCGCAACGGGATGGCGGTCGCCGCGCTGGGACGATCGTGCCGAAGCGCGAGCACCGTACCCGCGGACGCGCCGCACGACCCTCGCATCGCCCCTGCGGTGCTCGTGGCGGGAGGGACGGGCTTCGTCGGCCGCGCGCTGGTGGCCCGGCTCGTGCGCGAGCGCCGACGTGTCATCGTGCTGGCGCGCGACCTCGTGCAGGCGCGCGCGGACTTCGGGCCGCGCGTGTGGGTCGTCGACCGCCTCGACGCGATCCCGCCCGAGACGCGGCTCGACGCTGTCGTCCATCTCGCCGGCGCG
>DASVLN010000157.1:0-1692 GCA_036384855.1 Burkholderiaceae bacterium
CTGAAGACGCCGCTGGGCGAAGTCGTCGGCTACAAGGTCCGCTTCCAGGATCGCCTGCAGCCGGGCGCCAGCGTCAAGCTGATGACGGACGGCATCCTGCTGGCCGAAACCCAGACCGATCCGCTGCTGCAGGCCTACGACACGCTGATCATCGACGAGGCCCACGAACGCTCGCTGAACATCGACTTCCTGCTCGGCTACCTGCGCGAGATCCTGCCGCGGCGGCCGGACCTGAAGGTCATCGTCAGCGGCGAGACCGGCTCCGGCAAGACGACGCAGCTGCCCAAGATCGCGCTCGCGCTCGGCCGCGGAAGGGCCAACGGCGGTGGCCTCGTCGGCCACACCCAGCCGCGCCGCATCGCCGCGTCGAGCGTGGCCAAGCGCATCGCGTTCGAGCTGAATTCGCCGCTCGGCGAAGTGGTGGGCTACCGCGTGCGCTTCCAGGACCGGCTTCAGCCCGGCGCCTCGGTCAAGCTGATGACCGACGGCATCCTGCTGGCCGAGACCCAGTCCGACCCGCTGCTGCGCGCCTACGACACGCTGATCATCGACGAGGCCCACGAGCGCAGCCTCAACATCGACTTCCTGCTCGGCCACCTGCGCCAGATCCTGCCGCGCCGGCCCGACCTGAAGATCGTCGTCACCTCGGCCACGATCGACGCCGAGCGCTTCGCGCAGCATTTCGCCTCGGCCAGGGGCCCCGCGCCGGTGCTGCACGTCAGCGGCCGCACCTTCCCGGTCGAGCAGCGCTACCGCCCGTTCGAGGAGTCGCGCGAATACGGCCTGAACGAGGCGATCGCCGACGCGGTCGACGAGCTCTGGCGCCAGGGGCCGGGCGACGTGCTCGTCTTCCTGCCCGGCGAGCGCGAGATCCGCGACGCCGCCGAGGCGCTGCGCAAGCACCATCCGCCCGGCGTCGACATCCTGCCCCTGTTCGCGCGCCTGTCGCAGGCCGAGCAGGACCGGGTCTTCGAGACCGGCGGCGCGCCGCGGATCGTGCTGGCGACCAACGTCGCCGAGACCTCGCTGACCGTCCCGGGCATCCGCTACGTCGTCGACTCGGGGCTGGCGCGGGTCAAGCGCTACAGCTACCGCACGAAGGTCGAGCAGCTGCAGATCGAGCCCGTGAGCCAGGCCGCGTGCAACCAGCGCGCGGGCCGCTGCGGCCGGGTTTCCAACGGCATCTGCATCCGCCTGTTCGACGAGGCCGACTTCCTGGCCCGCCCGCGCTTCAGCGATCCCGAGATCCTGCGCTCGTCGCTCGCGGGCGTGATCCTGCGCATGAAGAGCCTGCGGCTGGGCGCGGTCGAGGACTTCCCCTTCCTCGAGGAGCCGCCGCGCAAAGCGATCGCCGACGGCTACGCGCTGCTGGGCGAACTCAACGCGGTCGACGACGCCAACGAGCTCACGCCGGTCGGCGTCGAGCTCGCGAAGCTGCCGCTGGATCCGCGCGTGGGCCGCATGATCCTCGAGGCGCGCGACCGCCACTGCCTGGCCGAGGTGCTGGTGATCGCGTCGGCGCTGTCGGGGCAGGACGTGCGCGACCGGCCGCTGGAGCAGCAGCAGGCCGCCGACGAGAAGCACAGGAAGTTCGACGACGAGAAGTCGGAGTTCATGGGCTACCTCAAGCTGTGGAAGTGGCTCGAGACGTCGCGCGGGGGGCAGGCGGAGGCGATACCCGACGCCGTATCC
>DASVLN010000158.1:0-2553 GCA_036384855.1 Burkholderiaceae bacterium
CGCGTGGGGCGTCGCGCTGCCCGTGGCCATCGTCGCCGCGGGGCTCGCCTCGCCGTGGGGCTGGCTGCTGGCGCTGGTCTACCCGCTGCAGATGCTGCGGCTGGGCCTGCGTCCGGCCGCGGCCGCGCGCGAGGCGGGAGCGGTCTGGCGGCGCGCGTTCTTCCTCGTCGCCGGGCGCTTCCCGGAGGCGGCAGGCGTCTTGCTTTTCTGGCGCAGGAAGCTGCGCGGCCGCGCCAGCACCCTGATCGAGTACAAGTAGGCGCCAAGGCGAGTCGTTTGCCTCGCGCGCGCCTGCCACAAGCCCTCCATGCAGCCATGACCCAGACCTATGCCCTCATCTCGCCGTGCCGCAACGAGGCGGACTACATGCGCGAGACCCTCGACACGGTGGTCGCACAGACCGCCACGCCGGCCCTGTGGGTGATCGTGGACGACGGCTCCTCGGACGACACGCCGAGGATCCTCGCCGAATACGCGGCGCGCCACCCCTGGATCCGCGTCGTCACGCGCAAGGACCGCGGCCACCGCGCCGTCGGCCCGGGCGTAATCGACGCCTTCTACGCCGGCTACGAGACGATCGTGCCGACGGACTTCGACTTCGTCTGCAAGCTCGATCTCGACCTGCGCCTGCCGCCGCGCTACTTCGAGATCCTGATGGCGCGCATGCGCGCGGAGCCGCGCCTGGCGACGTGCAGCGGCAAGGCCTACGTCGAGGAGCGCGGCGGCCTGATCCCCGAGCGCCACGGCGACGAGACCTCGCTGGGCATGACCAAGTTCTACCGCGTCAGCGCGTTCCGCGACATCGGCGGCTTCGTGCGCGAGGTCATGTGGGACGGCATCGACTGCCACGAATGCCGCCGCAAGGGCTGGATCGCGCGCAGCTGGGACGAGCCGGAGCTGCGTTTCGTGCACCTTCGGCCGATGGGCTCGAGCCAGCAGAGCATCTACGTCGGCCGCATGCGCCACGGCTTCGGCCAGTACTTCATGGGCACGGGCTTCCTGTACATGGCCGCCAGCGCGCTGCTGCGCACGACGCAGAAGCCGTACGTGATCGGCAGCGCGTGGATGCTGTGGGGCTGGATCAAGAGCGCGCTCAAGGGCGCGCCGCGCTACGGCGACGCCGAGTTCCGCGCCTTCCTGCGCCGCTGGCAGTGGCGCTCGCTGCTGGTGGGCAAGGCGCGCGCGACCGCGGAGATCGAGCGGCGCAGCGCCGCGCGCTGGCAGCAGGGCCAGGCCGCGCCGGCGACGCCCGCGCCGATGCCGGTCTCGTCCACGGAGGGCGCGGCGTGAAGGTCGCCTACCTCGTCAACCAGTACCCGAAGGTCAGCCACACCTTCATCCGGCGCGAGATCTTCGCGCTCGAGCGCCAGGGCCTGGAGGTCGCGCGCTTCGCGATCCGCGGCTGGGACGCCGAGGTCAAGGGCGACGAGGACCTCGCCGAGCGCGAGCGCACCCGGCACGTGCTGCGCGGCGGCATCGGCAGCCTGCTCGCGCGCGCGGCCAGGCGCTGCATCGCCAACCCGGGCCGCGCCTGGACGGCGCTGCGCGCGGCGCTGGCGATGGGCCGGCAGGCCGAGCGTCCGTGGCCGTACCACCTCGTCTACTTCCTCGAGGCGTGCACGGTCGCCGACTGGCTGCGCGACGAAGGCGCCGCCCACCTGCACGCGCACTTCGGCACCAACTCCGCGGAAGTCGCGCGCCTTGCGCACCTGCTCTCGGGCGTGCCGTACAGCTTCACGGTGCACGGCCCGGAGGAGTTCGACAAGCCGAAGTTCCTGCACCTGGCGGACAAGATCCGCGACGCCGCGTTCGTGGTGGCGATCAGCAGCTACGGCCGCAGCCAGCTCTGGCGCTGGCTGCCGGCGGGCGACTGGGCGAAGGTGCAGGTGGTGCACTGCGCGCTCGAGAAGTCCTTCTTCGCGCCGTCCGGGCGCCTGACCGTCGGCACCGCGCCGCGCCTGGTCAACGTCGGCCGGCTGTGCGCGCAGAAGGGCCAGCTGCTGCTGGTCGAGGCCGCCGCGCGCCTGGCCGCCGCGGGTGCCGAGTTCGAGCTGGTGCTGTGCGGCGACGGCGAGATGCGCGCCCCGATCGAGGCCGCGGTCGCCCGCCACGGCCTGCAACGCCACGTCCGCATCACGGGCTGGATCTCGAGCGACACGGTGCGCGAGGAGCTGCTCGCCGCCCGCGCGCTGGTGCTGCCCAGCTTCGCGGAGGGCCTGCCCGTCGTCGTGATGGAGGCGATGGCCGTCGGCCGCCCGGTCGTGACGACGCGCATCGCCGGCATTCCGGAGCTCGTTCGCGACGGTGTCGACGGGTGGCTGGTGCCGCCGGGCAGCCTCGAGGATCTCGTGCAGGCGATGGGTGCCTGCCTGGCCGCGTCGCCCGAGGCGCTCGCGCGCATGGGCGCGAGCGCCCATGCGCGCGTGCAGGAGCGCCACGACGCGGACGTCGAGGCAGCCAAGCTGAAGGCGCTGTTCACCGGCAGCGTCGCCCCGGACGCGTCACGCGCCGCGGCGGCGGCACCCGCCGGCCCCCGCACCGCCTGAGCCGGCC
>DASVLN010000159.1:0-4417 GCA_036384855.1 Burkholderiaceae bacterium
CGGCACGGGCAACGCCGCCGCGGCCGTTGCCGCCGCCACTGGCCAGCAGGTCAACCCGACGCCGCAGACGCCGCCGCTGCCCGCGCTGCCGCCGGGCACGGCCCCGAACTACCGCGCCATCGTGCAGGAGTTCGGCCCCTGCGTGGTGCACGTCAGCGTCGAAGGCACGCACAAGCCGACCGCCGAGGAGGCCGAGGAGAACGGCTTCGGCGGCGGGCCGGTCTTCCGCTTCCCGGGCATCCCCGGCTTCCCGGGCTTCGGCATCCAGCGCGGCGGCCAGATGCCCGAGCAGCCCTTCAAGGGCCTCGGCTCGGGCTTCATCATCGGCTCGGACGGCCTGATCCTCACCAACGCGCACGTCGTCAAGGAAGCCAAGGACGTCACCGTCAAGCTCCAGGATCGCCGCGAGTACGTCGCCAAGGTGCTGGGGGTGGATACCGCCACCGACATCGCCGTCCTCAAGATCGACGCCAAGGGCCTGCCCGTGGTGCGCTTCGGCCAGCCGTCCAAGCTGATGGTGGGCGACTACGTGCTCGCGATCGGCGCGCCCTACGGCCTCGACCAGACGGCCACCTCCGGCATCATCAGCGCCAAGGGCCGCTCGCTGCCGAGCGAGAACGGCGAGAACTTCGTGCCGTTCCTGCAGACGGACGCGGCGGTCAACCCCGGCAACTCGGGCGGCCCGCTGTTCGACGCCGCGGGCAACGTGATCGGCATCAACTCGCAGATCTACAGCCGCACCGGCGGCTTCCAGGGCGTGAGCTTCGCGATCCCGATCGACGTGGCGCTGGCGATCAAGGACCAGATCATCGCCACCGGCCACGCGCAGCACGCGCGCCTGGGCGTCAGCATCCAGCCGCTGAACCAGGACCTCGCCGAGAGCTTCGGCCTCGACCGCCCGGACGGCGCGCTGGTCTCCACCGTCGCGCCCAACAGCGGCGCGGCCAAGGCCGGCCTGAAGTCGGGCGACGTGATCACCAAGATCAACGGCGAGCGCATCGAGGAGCCGGGCCAGCTGTCCTCGCGCATCGGCATGTCCAAGCCGGGCGACAAGGTCACGCTGGAGGTCTGGCGCGACCACAAGACCGAGACCGTGACGGCGACGCTGGGCGCGCTCAACGACAAGACCGTCACGGCGCAGGGCGGCGACACCATCGACGGCGCCAAGCTGGGCCTGGCGCTGCGTCCGCTCAACCGCGACGAGCGCGGGGAGGTGGGCCAGAGCGGCCTCGTGGTCGAGAGCGCCGACGGCGCCGCCGCCAAGGCGGGCGTGGAGCAGGGCGACGTCGTGCTGGCCGTCAACGGCAAGCCGGTGGCCTCGGTCGACGATGTCAAGGCGATCCTGGCGGCCAAGCCCAAGCGCGTCGCGCTGCTGATCTGGCGCGACGGCGAGCGGATCTTCTTCCCGGTCAACCTGGGCTGATCCCCGTCGGGGCGGGCCGTCGCCCGCCCGATGGGCCCAAGGGCGTCCCGGCGGACGCCCTTTTGCTTCGGGCGCCCGATCGCCGGGCACAAAAAAGCCGACCGGGCGCGAGCCGGGTCGGCTTTTCCTCGCGCGCGGCCGGCGCCCTGAGCACCGGCCGCGCACGCGTCGACTTACATCGAGGCGGCGGAGGCGGCCTTCGCAGCCTTCTTCGCCTTCTTCTTGGCGGCGTGCTTGGCCTTGTGCTTGGCGACGGCCGAGGCGGCGACGTCCGGCGAGGCGTTGCCGGTCTGGGCGGCGGAAGCCGGGGCGCCCTGGGCCGAGGCGGCGGCGGCGAAGGCGACGAGGACGGAGGCGATGAGGACGTTCTTCATGGCGAACCTTTCGGGTGGGAAATGGAATGGGGACGTCCGCTTAACGAGCGCAGGCGACGAACGGTTTACGCGCGGGCGAAGATTTCTCGCGCCGGCCGAATGTAAAGATGGCGGCTGCGCGGCCGGCGAAGGCTGCTGCGCCCGCCGCGAAGCGTCGACGCGAGCGCGCAGGTCGGCCAGCGCGGAAAAGCCGCCCGAAACCGCGCCGTCCGTCACGGGCGCCGCCGGGGGCGTTCGCTATCATCTCGACTCGCGCGGCGCCGCCGTCGTCGCGTCCACCGGCGCGCGCCCGCGGCCCTCGTTGCAATCGCTTACCGCCCGCCGCGGCGCCGACCCGTGCAGGGGGCTCGCGACGTGCGGTTCGAACCCCTCCGTTTCCGCTCCCTTTCCACTCCGGTTCCATCGCCGGCCGCGCCTGCCGCCCGCCGCGTCCTTCCGCCCCATGGCCGCCACCCCCGAATACCGACTCCTGAACGCCGACACCGCCGCGGCGGCCGCCCCGCTGGCCGGGGCCGGCCTCAATCCCGCGCAGATGGAGGCCGTGATGCACCTGGACGGCCCGTGCCTCGTGCTCGCGGGCGCCGGCTCGGGCAAGACGCGCGTGATCACCTACAAGATCGTCCGCCTGCTTGCCGCCGGGTTGAAGCCGGGCCAGATCGCGGCCATCACCTTCACCAACAAGGCGGCGCAGGAGATGCGCGAGCGCGCCCGTGCGCTGGTCGGCGGCAAGGCGGCCAAGGACCTCGCGATCAGCACGTTCCACTCGCTGGGCGTGCGCATGCTGCGCGAGGACGGCCAGCGCCTCGGCCTGAAGGAGCAGTTCTCCATCCTGGACAGCGACGACGTGCTCGGCGTGCTCAAGGACGCCGGCAGCGCGACCGACAACAAGCTCGCCCGCCAGTGGCAATGGACGATCAGCCTGTGGAAGAACATGGGCTACACGAGCGACGACGCCCTGCGCGTGGCCAAGGACGCCGAGGAACAGGTCGCCGCGCGCGTGATGAAGCTCTACGAGGAGCGCCTGGCCGCGTACTCGGCGGTCGACTTCGACGACCTGATCGGCCTGCCGCTGAAGCTGCTGCGCCGCGACGAGCAGGCGCGGGCCAAGTGGCAGGCGCTGTTCCGCCACGTGCTGGTCGACGAGTACCAGGACACCAACGCCGTCCAGTACGAGCTCCTGAAACAGCTCGTCGGCGAGCCCGACCGCGCGCGCTTCACCGCCGTGGGCGACGACGACCAGAGCATCTACGGCTGGCGCGGCGCGACGATCGAGAACTTGCGCCGCCTGCCCGAGGAATACCCGTCGCTCAAGGTCATCCCGCTCGAGCAGAACTACCGCTCGACCACCTCCATCCTGCGCGCCGCCAACGAGGTGATCGCGGCCAACCCCAAGCTGTTCCCGAAGAAGTTGTGGAGCGAGCACGGCGACGGCGAGCCGGTGCGCGTCGTCGAGTGCGACGGCGAGGAGCACGAGGCCGAGCGCGCCGTCGCCCGCATCCAGTCCCTGCGCGGCAACGACGGGCGCGTGAAGTTCTCCGACTGCGCGATCCTGTACCGCGCCAACCACCAGTCGCGCGTGTTCGAGCAGAAGCTGCGTGCCGCGCAGATCCCGTACAAGGTCTCGGGCGGCCAGAGCTTCTTCGACCGCGCCGAGATCAAGGACCTCTGCGCCTGGCTGCGCCTGATCGTCAACGAGGACGACGACCCGGCCTTCCTGCGCGCCGTCACGACGCCGAAGCGCGGCATCGGCCACGCGACGCTGGGCGCGCTCAGCGAGTTCGCCGGCAAGTGGAAGGTCAGCATGTTCGAGGCGCTGTTCTCGGAGTCGCTGGGCGTCGCCCTGAAGTCGAAGGCGATCGACGGCCTGCACGAGTTCGGCCGCTACGTGAACGACTTCCAGCACCGCGCGAAGACCACCGTCGGCGCCGAGGCCGCCAAGCCGATGCTGATGGAGTGGCTCAAGGACATCGACTACGAGAAGCACCTCTACGACAACGAGGACTCCGAGAAGGCCGCGCAGTCGCGCTGGCAGAACGTGCTGGACTTCGTCGACTGGGTCGCGCGGCGCTGCGGCGGCGAGATCACGCAGGAGGGCGGCACCTTCGAGAGCGAGCGCAAGAGCGTGCTGGACATCGCGCAGTCGATCAGCGTCATCCTGAGCCTGGCCGAGCGCGGTGACGAGCAGGACGTCGTCACGCTGTCGACGCTGCACGCGTCCAAGGGCCTCGAGTGGCCGCACGTGGTGCTGGTGGGCATCAACGAGGGCCTGCTGCCCTTCAAGTCCGACGGCGAGGACATGACGCCCGAGCGCCTGCAGGAGGAGCGTCGCCTGATGTACGTGGGCATCACGCGCGCGCGCGAGACGCTGTCGGTGAGCACCCTGCGCCGACGCAAGAAGGGCCGCGACACCGTGGCCGGCGTGCCGAGCCGCTTCATCGCGGAGATGAAGCTCAACGAGGCGAAGGCGCAGGAGAACCCGATGGAACGCCTCAAGCGCCTGCGCGCCGAGCTGGCCGCGAAGAACGCCGGCGCCGCGCCGGCGGCCTGAACGGCCCGGGTTCGAGCGCGCACTCTAGCCCGCGCGCGGGCAATCCCTGAGCGGCGTCCCGCACGCCCGCGG
>DASVLN010000160.1:0-2445 GCA_036384855.1 Burkholderiaceae bacterium
GCCTATTCGAAGGACATGCAGGACGACAAGCCGCCGGTGTTCGAGGCGGCGGGGCTGCTGGCGCTGTCGCTCGCCGCAATGGCGGGAATGGTCGCGGACGCGACGTTCGACACCGCAAGGATGCGCCAGGCGGCCGAGCTCGGCTATGCGACTGCGACCGATCTCGCCGACTGGCTGGCGCGCACCGCCGGGGTGCCGTTCCGCGAGGCGCACCACATCACCGGCGCGGCGGTGAAGCTGGCCGAACAGAAGGGCGTCGCGCTCGATGCGGTGCCGCTCGCCGAACTCCAGGAGATCGATCCACGGATCGGCAAAGGCGCGCTCGCCGCGCTGTCGGTCGATGCGTCGGTCGCCGCGCGCGCGAGCCATGGCGGAACCGCGCCGGCCGAGGTAGAGAAGCGCGTCGCCGAAGCGCGCGCGGCGCTGGGAATCGCATGATACGTCTGATCATCATCGCCGGATCGGCTCTGCTGCTCGTCGCTTGCGCGCAGACCGCGGAGCTCAAGCCGCCCCCGGGCAAGACCCTGCCGGTCGCGCCATACGGCCGCGAGGACAAGCCGAGCGCCGAAGAACTGCTGCAGCCGAGCGCGCAGGCGGTGCCCGAGCGCAGCGTCGAACTGCAGACCCGCTCGCAGCCGCGCGAAGACGATCCGTTCGACCTGCCGCCGCAATAAGATGGACCACTTTCAGCTCAGGAACGGCGAGCTTTACGCCGAGGACGTGCCGCTGGCCCGGATCGCCGACGAAGTCGGCACGCCGGTCTACGTCTATTCGCGCGCCACCTTGGTGCGCCACGCGCGGGTGTTCCGCGAGGCGCTGGCGGGTGTGCCAGGCGCGCACCTCGCATTCGCGGTCAAGTCCAATCCCAACCTCGCGGTGCTCAAGGTGCTCCAGAAGGAGGGCTACGGCGCCGACGTGGTTTCGGGCGGCGAGCTCGAACGGGCGCTGCGCGCGGGCATGGCGCCGGCGGACATCGTGTTCTCGGGCGTCGGCAAGAACGCGCGCGAGTTGGAGCGCGGCCTCGATGCCGGAATCGGCCAGTTCAACATCGAGTCGGAGGAAGAGGGCCGCGAGCTGGCCGAGATCGCGGCCGCGCGCGGCATCGCGGCGCGCTGCGCGCTGCGCGTGAATCCCGACGTCGATGCCGGCACCCACGACAAGATCTCGACCGGCAAGAAAGAGAACAAGTTCGGCGTCGCGATCGACGAGGCGCCGGGTATCTATGCGCGACTGGCCGGGCTTTCCGGGCTCGATATGCGCGGCGTCGCGGTGCACATCGGCAGCCAGCTTGCCGATCTCGCGCCGCTGGAGAAGGCCTTCGCGCGGCTGGGGCAACTGATCGGCGAGCTCCGCGCGGCGGGGCTCAAGGTGACCCACGCCGATCTCGGCGGCGGCCTCGGCGTGCCCTACAAGGCGGGCGAGGTGCTGCCGAGCCCGGCCGAGTACGGCGCAATGGTCGCACGTGTGACCAAAGGGTGGGGCGTTGCCCTGATGTTCGAGCCCGGGCGGGTGATCGCGGGCAACGCCGGCATCCTGCTGACCCGGGTGGTGCGGGTGAAGCGCAGCGGCAACCGCACGCCGTTCGTGATCGTCGACGCGGCGATGAACGACCTCGCCCGGCCGGCGCTCTACGGCGCGTGGCACGATTTCGACGCGGTGCGGCCCCAGGGCCAGCGGATGGTCGCCAACGTGGTGGGGCCGATCTGCGAGACCGGCGACACGTTCGCGACCGAGCGCGAGATCGATGCGCTCGAGCCGGGCGAGCTGGCGGTGTTCCGCACCGCCGGCGCCTATGGCGCGACGATGGCCTCGAGCTACAACAGCCGCGGGTTCGTGCCCGAAGTGCTGGTCGACGGGGATCGCTTCGCGGTGGTTGCCGAACGGATCGCGCCGGCCGCGATCGCCGACGCCGAACGGGTGCCGGATTGGCTCTGAGCAACTGAGATGCGCTCGCTGCCGCTCTTCCATCGCATCGCCGGCCGCAAGGTGATCGTGCTGGGAGAAGGGCCACTTGCCGAGGCCAAGGCGCGGCTGGTCGAGCGCGCCGGGGGCATCGTCGCGAGCGAGGGCGATCCCGACGCCCGCCTGGCGTTCGTCGCGCTCGACGAGCCCGAAGCGGCGACCGCCCGGCTAAAGGCGCGTGGGCTGCTGGTCAACGTCGCCGACCGGCCCGAGCTGTGCGACTTCACGGTGCCGAGCCTGCTGGACCGCGATCCGGTGCTGATCGCGGTCGGCACCTCGGGCGCATCGGCCGGGCTCGCCAAGCAGTTGCGGCTGCGGCTCGAGGCATTGCTGCCGCAGTCGCTCGGGGCGCTCGCCGAGGCGCTTCAGGCCGCGCGCGGGAAACTGCGCGAGCGCTTTCCCGGCGCCGACGACCGCCGCCGCGCGCTCGATGCCGCGCTCGCCGCGGGCGGCCCGCTCGATCCGCTGGGCCCTGCCCACGCG
>DASVLN010000161.1:0-15553 GCA_036384855.1 Burkholderiaceae bacterium
CCCCGCACCGCCTGAGCCGGCCGCGCCGGTCAGCGCGCCTGCGCCACGGCCAGGCAGTGCGCGGTGCGTTGCGCGACCACGGTCTCGAAGTCGTTGCGAACGCCAAAGCCGCGCGCCCGCCGGGCCGCGTCGGCGAGCTCCCCGCGCGCGCCGTGCAGGCGCTCGACGACATCGGCCAGGCGCTCGATCGCGCCCATGGGCACGACCCAGCCGACGCCGTGCGAGGCGACGAGGGCGGACAGCGACTCGTTGGCGAAGCCGGCGATCGGCACGCCGCAGCCCAGGGTCTCGGCATAGGTGCACGACGGATCGCCCTGGCGGTGGCAGCACACGAAGAGGTCGACGTCGCGCTGCAGGGTGGGCATCAGGACGCCGGCGAAGTCCACGGGACCGTTCACCCGCATGGACGAGCCCAGGCCGAGGCGCGCGATGTCCGCGCGCATGCCGGCCTCCAGTTCGCCGGCGCCCCAGACGTCGAAGTGCACCGGCACGCCACGCCGCTGCAGCGCCGCCGCGAGCGGCACCAGCGCATCGGCACCCTTGGCCGCGATGAGGCGGCCCGAGAAGGCGAGCCGGAGCGGACGCGGCGCCGCGAGCGTCGCCAGGCGCGCCTCGAGCGCGGCCTCGCCCACGACGTCGGCGGCGGCCAGGCGCGTGTCCCAGTACAGCAATCCGTGGGGGCGCCCCCGCGTATAGGCGTCGAAGGCGGCCTGGCCGTTGGCCTGCACGCCGTCGCACTCGCGCAGCGCGCGGCGGATGCGGGGTTCGTTGCGCAGGTGCCAGGCAAGCGTCTTCAGGCGCTTGAGCGGCGTCATGGGTGCCTGGCGCAGCATGTCCAGCCGGGTGCGCAGCGTGTACTCGATCGCCATCACGCAAGCCGTGCCGACGCCGCGGCAGAGGTCGGGGGCGACGAGCTTGCGCGGGCTGTCGGCGCTGGCCAGCAGCACGTCGGCGCCCGCGATGTGGTGACGGCCGAAGGCCTCGCCGCGCGGGATCAGCTCGAGCGACCAGGCCTCGCCCGCGCCCGTCCAGCGGCAGGCGCCGAATGCCGGCATGGCGGGCAGGTCGACGACGTCCATCACCGCCTTGATCCGGCCGGGCCAGCGGGCGGCGAACTCGTCCTGGCCGTCCTTGAACTTGCGATCCAGCCACAGCTCGCCGTCGATGCGCCACGCGGGCACCGCCGGCCAGACGACCAGCGTCGGCCCGGCGGAAGGGGCTGCGGCCTCGCGGGTCACCAGCCGTGGCTCGAGAGCAGGGACTTCGACAGCGCTTCCAGCCGCCCGCGGATGGCGTTGCCGTGCGCGTTCATCACCGTCGCGGTCTCCCGGCCGCGTGCCTTGAGGTCGTCGACCAGCGCCAGCATCTGGCCGACGTCCAGGGCGTCCGAGCGGACGCAGAATTCCTGGACGCCCATGGTCGTCGCGAACTCGCGGCACTTGGGGCGGTACTCGATCATCAGGGACGGAACGCTGCTGCACATCGCCAGCGCGACGGCGTGCAGCTTGATGCCGACGAACACCTGCATGCGGCGCACGGCCTCCTGGAAGCGGCGCGCGCCCTCGTAGATCTCGTGGATCACCGGATCCTTCACGCCGGCCTCGGCGGCGATGCGGCGCGTGGTCTCGAGGTCCTCGGGCCAGACGCAGAAGAACTCGAAGCGATGGCCGCGTGCGCCCAGCTCCCTGACCAGCTGCGCGAGCTGCGTCTGGATGGTGCTCTCCTGCCCATACATGTGGCCATGCGAGTGGCCGACGTTGACGCCGATGAGGCCCTCGGTCGGCTGCCAGAAGTCCACCGGCCGCGTGAACCAGGCCACCGGGTCGCCCAGCACCTGCGCGTCCACGCCGGCGCGGCGCAAGGTGGCGGCCGATTCGGGCCCGCGGACGCCCACGTAGGCGAGCGGCCGCAGCACCTCGCCCCACTGCTCCAGCCACGAGGGGATCGGGCCGTCCACCGCCGGCGTGACGCCCGCGCCGAAGACGAACGCCGCCTTGCTCGCCGCGATCGCGCGCCGGAAGCGGTCGATCGGCGAGCGCTCCCCGATCTGCGTGCCGCCCCCCAGCATCGCCAGCTCGTGGCGTTTGCGGGCGACCAGCGCGCGGGCGCGGGCGTTGTGGAACTCGCGGATCCAGACGATGCGCGCCGGCGCGAAGCATTCCTGCGCCGCCTCCAGGAGGATCTCGTCGCCGAGGTTCCGGTAGCCCACCCAGCCGGTGTAGTGGATGGAATGCGAGTCCTGCGCAAGGTAACGCAGGATGTCGCCGATCTGACCGAGCTTGCTCATGGAGGTGGGTAGGAAGGATGGAATCGTTGACGGAAGGCGCGCGTGCGCCGGTCGATCGGCCGGCATTCTGCGGCAAATCGGTGACGACGCCGGTACAAGCCGCGCGCGGCGGCGCCGGATGCAGCTATCGTGCCCGGCGCAGGCCGGGCGCGCCGCCTGCCAAGGGCGCCACTCATGGCAGAATGCCCGGGTTCCACGCCCGGGAAGGGTCGCGGCTTCCGGAGAGACCGATTTCGGGCAACAGCATGAACAAACTTGGGGATTGTGGGACACGGCAGGACAGCCGCTGGCCGCGCCAGCCCTTGCTCAACGTCTGGGCGGACGACATCCCGATGGACGACCTGCTCGCGCGGCTCGCGACCGAGGGCGGCATCGTCTTCACGGTCAACCCCGACCACCTGTACCACTTGCAGCACAACCCGGCGTTCCTGCACGCCTATCGCTGCGCCGACGTGATCACGGTGGACAGCCACTACATCCGCATCGTCCTGCGGCTGCTGGGGCGTCCGGTGCGGCACCGCCTGCCCGGATCGGACATCGTCCCGGCGCTGTGTCGCCGCCAGGCCCAGGACCCGGCGACGCGCATCTTCCTGCTCGGCGCGCGGCCGGGCGTCGCGCAGCGGGCGCGCGAGGCGATCAACGCCCGCGCCGGCCGCGAGCTGGTCGTCGGCGCCCATGGGCCTTCGATGAATTTCGTCAATGATCCGGCGGAGATCGATGCCACGATCGACATGATCAACGCGAGCGGCGCGACGGTGCTGCTCGTGGGCCTGGGCGCGCCCAAGCAGGAGATCTGGATCGCCAGCGTGCGCCACCGCCTCCCCCACGTCCGGGCGATGATGGGCGTGGGCGCGACGATCGACTACGAGGCCGGCGAGGTGCGTCGCGCGCCGCAGCTGATGCGCAGCCTCGGGCTCGAATGGTTCTACCGCGTGGCGACCGAGCCGGGGCGGTACCTCATGCGCTACGTCCGCAGCTCCCGCTTCATCTGGTGGATGCTGATGGATCGCCTGGGCCGCTACAAGGATCCGTTCGCCGGCCCGGCCTCCGCGTCCGTGCAGTCCCGCTGACCCAAGCCGGGCGCGCCCGCACCGCCGTGCCGCCCGGGACCCGAACGAAGAAAAGGACGAGACGACCCATGCAACTCAAGCCCGCCTTCTCGCTGACGCCCCTCGTGCTGTGCCTGGCCGCCGGTTCGGCGCATGCCGACCTGTCGCCCTACTCGTTCGGGGCCTCGGAGACGATCCAGCACCAGAGCAACATCGACCACGGACCGGGCAACGGCCCCGGCGACTGGCTGTCGACGACCGAGCTGCGCGGCGGGCTGGACCAGCCGCTGGGCCGCGACGAGCTCAAGGCCAACGTCGCCATCGACTTCAACCGCTACAAGAACTTCCATCGCCGCAATGCGACGGGCTACCTCGCGAGCACGGAGTTCGACTGGAGCCTGCCGGCGGACCTTTCGGGCTCGTTCGGCGCCGAGACGCGGCGCCGGCAGTACGTCTACGGACTGAACGGCGAGGCCCTCGGCGGCAGCGGTGGCAGCGACCAGCGCAACCTCGAGACCGACAACCACTTCTACGCCCGCGGCCAGATCGGCGGGGAGTCGCGGTGGACCCTCTATGGCGGCCTCGACGCCACGAACCGTCGCTACTCCCTCGCCTCGTTCAGCGGCAACGACGAGCGCCAGTGGTCCGGCAACGTCGGCACGCGCTACGCGACGAGCCCGGACCTGAGCTTCTCGCTGCAGGCGTCGTACTCGCACGGCGAATACCCCAACTTCCAGCAGCAGGCGGGCGGCCCCGTCGTCGACGACACGTTCAGCATGCGCTCGTACGACCTCGTCACCAACTACGTCGCCTCGGGCAACAGCAAGCTCGACGCGAGCGTCGGCTTCACCACGCAGACCAGCGACATCCAGTCCGCCCGCCATTTCGTCAACGGGTCGCTGAACTGGACATGGACGCCGCCCTCGCACTTCAACGTGCGCGTCGGCCTGGCCCGCGACTCGGACGCCGACACCGACGCGGTCAACGTCAGCTTCAACCCGAACGGCATCAACGGTCGCTCCATCAACAACGTGGCGCACGCCGACATCGGCTACGAGCTGACTGCCAAGGTGAGCCTCGACCTGCTGGCGCAGTACACCCAGCGCAAGTACTCGAACGCGGTGCTGCCCGTCCTCGATGCGCAGGGCAAGCCGCAGGTCGCCAACGGCACCAACAACACGCGGCGCGTGTACCTGTCGGCGCACTACCAGCCGACGCGCACCACCGACCTGAGCTGCGGCGCCGGGCGCGAGATCCGGCGCTCCCACGTCTCCGGCGACCTGACGCCAGGCTACACCGACAACACCGTGCAGTGCGTCGCCGCGATCGACTTCAAGTGAACGGGCCGGCCGCGTGCCGCCCACGGATTCCCGGATTGAACAGGAACGACAACGAATGAACACGGTCGCCGTCGTCGGCCTCGGCTACGTGGGGCTGCCCCTCGTGATCGAGTTCGGCAAGCTGGGCCGCACCATCGGCTTCGACATCGCCGCGGACAAGGTCGCGCGATGCCGCGCGGGCACCGACCCGTCGCGCGAGATCCCCGACGCCGAGATGGCGCTCGCCACCCACGCCGAGTACACCAGCGACCCGGCCGACCTGCGCGACGCCGACGTCGTCATCGTCGCGGTGCCGACGCCGGTCGACCACGCGCACATTCCCGACTTCGGCCCGCTGATCGGGGCGTCGCGCTCGATCGGCCCGCACCTGAAGCCCGGCGCCACCGTGGTCTACGAATCGACCGTCTACCCCGGCGCGACCGAGGAGGTCTGCATCCCTGAGCTGGAGCGCAGCTCCGGCAAGCGGTGGAAGCGCGACTTCTTCGTCGGCTACAGCCCCGAGCGCATCAACCCGGGCGACCGCGAGCACACGCTGACGCGCGTGGTCAAGGTCGTCGCCGGCGACATGCCCGAGACCCTGGAGCGCGTCGCCGCGCTGTACGAGCGCATCGTGCAGCCCGGCGTGCATCGCTGCTCCAGCATCAAGGCCGCCGAGGCCTGCAAGGTCATCGAGAACACGCAGCGCGACCTCAACATCGCGCTGATGAACGAGCTCGCGATCATCTTCGACAAGGTCGGCATCGACACGAGCGAGGTGCTCGAGGCTGCCGGCACCAAGTGGAACTTCCTGAAGTTCAAGCCGGGCCTGGTCGGCGGCCACTGCATCGGCGTCGACCCGTACTACCTCACGCACAAGGCCGAGACGCTCGGCTACCACCCGCAGGTGATCCTCGCCGGCCGCCGCATCAACGACGGCATGGGCAAGTTCATCGCGGAGCAGACCGTCAAGCAGATGATCGCCGCCGGCTCGTCCGTCAAGGGCGCGCGCGTGAACGTGCTGGGCCTGACCTTCAAGGAAGACTGCGCCGACCTGCGCAACAGCAAGGTCGTGGACATCGTCGCCGAGTTGAAGTCCTACGGCGTCGAGGTGTTCGTGCACGACCCGCAGGCCGATGCCGCGGAAGCGCGCCACGAGTACGGCGTCGAGCTGGTGGCCTGGGACGACCTGCCGCGCGCCGACGCGGTGGTCGCCGCGGTCGCCCACCGCGAGTTCAAGGCGCTGGGCGTCGACCGGATCGCCGAGCACCTGGTCGGCGGCGGCGTCTTCATCGACGTGAAGGCGGCATTCCCCGAGGGCGAGCTGCTCGCCCGCGGGCTGCGCGTCTGGCGCCTGTGACGGCCGGGGGCGGACGATGAAGGTGCTGGTCACCGGCGCGGCCGGCTTCATCGGGATGCACGTCGCGCAGCGCCTGCTCGCGCGCGGCGACGAGGTGGTCGGCATCGACAGCCTCAACAGCTACTACGACCCGGCGCTGAAGGCGGCGCGGCTGGCGGAGCTCGCGCGCGACCCGCGGGCCGCCGCGTTCCGCTTCGAGCGCCTGGACGTCGCCGACGGCGCGGCGCTGCAGGCGCTGTTCGCGCGCGAGCGCTTCGACCGTGTCGTGCATCTCGCGGCGCAGGCCGGCGTGCGCTACTCGATCGAGAATCCGCAGGCCTACGGCGAGGCCAACCTCGCGGGCTTCCTGAACGTGCTCGAGGCATGCCGCCGGCATCCAGTCGAACACCTCGTCTACGCGAGCAGCTCCAGCGTCTACGGCGGCAACGCCAAGATGCCGTTCTCGGAGGCCGACAGCGTCGACCACCCGGTGAGCCTGTACGCCGCGACCAAGAAGGCCAACGAGCTGATGGCGCACACGTACAGCCACCTGTACGCGCTCCCGACGACCGGCCTGCGCTTCTTCACGGTCTACGGGCCGTGGGGACGGCCGGACATGGCCTACTTCTCGTTCACGCGCGACATCCTCGCCGGCCGGCCGATCGCGGTCTTCAACGAAGGCCGCATGCTGCGCGACTTCACCTACATCAACGACATCGTCGACGGCGTGGTCGCGGTGCTCGACAAGCCCGCCGCGCCCGATCCCGGCTTCGAGCCGCTCGCGCCCAATCCGGGCACGAGCCGCGCGCCGTACCGCGTGTTCAACATCGGCAACCAGGATCCGGTCGCCCTCGGCGAGTTCATCGCGACGCTCGAGCGCGCGCTGGGCGTCGAGGCGATCCGGGATTACCGGCCCATGCAGCCGGGCGACGTCGTGGCGACGCATGCCGACGTCTCGGCGCTGAAGGCGTGGACCGGCGTGTCCCCGCGCACGCCGCTTGCCGACGGGCTCGCCCGATTCGTCGAGTGGTATCGTCGCTACTTCGCCGATCGCGCGTGAGAACCTAACCGCCGCGGCGCGCGCCGACCGGCGTCCACCAGGAACCATCGCATGATTCTCGTCACCGGCGGCGCCGGATTCATCGGCAGCAACTTCGTCCTCGACTGGCTCGAGAACCACGACGAGCCCGTGCTGACGCTGGACGCCCTGACCTACGCGGGCAACCTCGCCAACCTGGAGTCGCTGCAGGGCGACCCGCGGCACGTCTTCCAGCACGGCGACATCGGCGACCGCGCGCTCGTCGACGCGCTGCTCGCCAGGCACCAGCCGCGGGCGATCGTGAACTTCGCGGCCGAGAGCCACGTCGACCGCTCGATCCTCGGCCCCGGCGCCTTCCTCAAGACCAACATCGAGGGCACCTTCACGCTGCTCGAGGCCGCGCGCACCTACCACGCGACGCTCGAGGGCGAGGATCGCGCGGCGTTCCGCTTCCTGCACGTGAGCACCGACGAGGTCTACGGCTCGCTCACGCCCGACGCCGCGCCCTTCACGGAGAACCATCCCTACGAGCCGAACAGCCCGTACTCCGCGAGCAAGGCGGCTAGCGACCATCTCGTGCGCGCCTGGCACCACACCTACGGCCTGCCCACGCTCACGACGAACTGCTCGAACAACTACGGCCCGCTGCACTTCCCCGAGAAGCTGATCCCGCTGGTGATCGTCAATGCGCTCGCGGGCAAGCCGCTGCCGGTCTACGGCGACGGCCTGAACGTGCGCGACTGGCTCTACGTGCGCGACCACTGCGCGGCGATCCGCGAGGTGCTCGCGCGCGGGCGCGTCGGCGAGACCTACAACGTCGGCGGCCTCAACGAGAAGACCAACATCGACATCGTGCGCGGCATCTGCCGGCTGCTCGACGAGCTGCGGCCCGATCCGGCCGGCCCGCGCGAGCGCCTGATCACCTTCGTGAAGGACCGCCCCGGCCACGACCGCCGCTACGCGATCGACGCGACCAAGCTCTGCACCGAGCTCGGCTGGCGTCCGCAGGAGACCTTCGAGACCGGCCTGCGCAAGACGGTGCAGTGGTACCTCGCCAACGCGGAGTGGGTGCAGGGCGTGCAGAGCGGCGCCTACCGGGACTGGGTCTCGACGCAGTACGGCAAGCACTGAGGCGGGCGACGCGATGAAGATGCTCCTCTTCGGCGCGGGCGGCCAGGTCGGCTGGGAGCTCCAGCGCTCGCTGCAGCCGCTCGGCGAGCTGGTGGCGCTGGACTTCGACAGCCGCGACCTTCCGGCCGATTTCAGCAGGCCGGAGTCGCTCGCCGCGACGGTCGAGGCCGTGCGGCCGGATGTCATCGTCAACGCCGCCGCCCACACGGCGGTCGACAAGGCGGAGTCCGAGCCCGCACTGGCGCAGGCGATCAACGCGGACGCGCCCGGCGCGATCGCGCGCGCGGCTGCGGCCTCGGGCGCGTGGCTGGTGCACTACGGCACGGACTACGTCTTCGACGGCTCGGGCGACCAACCGCGCGACGAGACGGCGCCCACGGCCCCGTTGTCGGTCTACGGCCGCACGAAGCTGGCCGGCGAGGAGCAGATCCGCGCGAGCGGCTGCCGCCACCTGATCCTGCGCACGAGCTGGGTCTACGCCGCGCGCGGCGGCAACTTCGCGCGCACGATGCTGCGCCTGGCGGGCACGAAGACCGAGCTCAGCGTCATCGCCGACCAGGTCGGCGCGCCCACGGGCGCCGACCTGCTGGCCGACCTCAGCGCCCACATGATCCGCGCCGCCCGCGCCACGCCGGAGCTGGCCGGCACCTACCACGCGGTCGCCGGCGGCTTCACGAGCTGGCACGGCTACGCGACCCTCGTGATCGAGACGGCGCGCGGCCGCGGCATGCCGTTGACCGTGCCCGCCGGCGCGATCCGCCCGATCCCGACGAGCGCCTACCCGACGCCCGCGCCGCGGCCGCTGAACTCGCGCCTGGACACGCGCAAGCTGCGCGAGCGCTTCGGCCTGTCGCTGCCGCCCTGGGAAGCCGGCGTGCGCCGCATGCTCGACGAAATCCTCCCGGCCTGAGAATCCGAGGCCCCGTTCTCGAAGGGAACGCATGAACCGCAAAGGCATCATCCTCGCCGGAGGCTCCGGCACCCGGCTGCATCCGGCGACGCTCGCGATCAGCAAGCAGCTGATCCCCGTCTACGACAAGCCGATGATCTACTACCCGCTCAGCGTCTTGCTGCTGGCGGGCATCCGCGAGATCCTCGTGATCAGCACGCCGCAGGACACGCCGCGCTTCGAGCAGCTGCTGGGCGACGGCCGCCGCTGGGGCCTCGAGCTGCGCTACGTGGTGCAGCCGAGCCCGGACGGCCTCGCGCAGGCGTTCCTGATCGGCGAGGACTTCCTCGGCGGCGCCCCGAGCGCTCTCGTGCTGGGCGACAACATCTTCTACGGCCACGACCTCGGCGGCCGGCTGGAGGCCGCCAACGCGCGCGCCGAGTGCGCCACCGTCTTCGCCTACCCGGTGCACGATCCCGAGCGCTACGGCGTCGTCGAGTTCGACGCCGGCGGCCGCGCGATCAGCCTCGAGGAGAAGCCGGCCAGGCCCAAGAGCCGCTACGCCGTGACGGGCCTGTACTTCTACGACGAGGACGTCGTCGCCCACGCGAAGGCGCTCGCGCCCAGCCCGCGCGGCGAGCTCGAGATCACCGACCTGAACCGGCGCTACCTCGAGGCCGGCAAGCTCGACGTCCAGATCCTCGGCCGGGGCGATGCCTGGCTCGACACGGGCACGCACGACTCGCTGCTCGAGGCCAGCCAGTTCGTGCAGACGCTCGAGAAGCGCCAGGGCCTGAAGGCCTGCTGCCCGGAGGAGATCTGCTGGCGCCAGAAGTGGATCGACGACGCGCAGCTCGCCGCGCTCGCCGCGCCGCTGGCCAAGAGCGGCTACGGGCAATACCTGCAGCGGCTCCTCTCGGAGCGCGTGTTCTGATGAACGTCGAGACCACCGCCATCGAGGGCGTGCTGATCCTGCAGCCGAAGGTCTTCGGCGACGCGCGCGGATTCTTCCTCGAGAGCTTCAACCAGAAGGTCTTCGACGAGGCCGTCGGCCGTCACGTCGACTTCGTCCAGGACAACCACTCGCGCTCGGCGCGCGGGGTGCTGCGCGGGCTGCATTTCCAGCGTGGCGAGAAGGCGCAGGGCAAGCTGGTGCGCGTCGTCGCCGGGGCGGTGTTCGACGTCGCGGTGGACATCCGGCGCGACAGCCCGAGCTTCGGGCGCTGGGTGGGCGTCGAGCTGTCGGCCGACAACCACCGCCAGCTGTGGGTGCCGCCAGGCCTCGCGCACGGCTTCCTGGTGCTGTCCGAGACGGCCGACTTCCTCTACAAGACGACCGAGTTCTACTCGCCGCAGCACGAGGGTGCGGTGCGCTGGGACGACCCGGACCTCGCGATCGCCTGGCCCGACGTGGGCGCGGCACCGACCCTCTCGGCCAAGGACGCGGCCGCCGGCACCTTGCGGGACCTGCCGTGAGCCTCCGGCCGAGCAGGCCGACCGCATGAATCGCCTCGCATGACGCGGCGCCCGCCTACATCGCCCGTCATGGCCGCGCTGCCAGAATGCGGCGGCGCGATGTGTGGCGCCGCTGCACCGCCCCTGTCAGCGGGATTCCCGGACGCCTCGTGCGCGCCGGATACTCGCTCGACGTCGCCGGACAACCATCGATCAAAGGATTTGCTATGGCCAAGGCCATGATTCTCGCCGCCGGGCAGGGCACCCGCGTGCGGCCGCTGACCAAGAACCTGCCGAAGCCGATGATCCCGATCCTCGGCAAGCCCGTGCTGGAGTACCTGATCGAGCACCTCGCGCGCTACGGCGTCAACGAGATCATGATCAACGTGGCCTACACGCACTGGAAGATCGAGAACTACTTCGGCAATGGCTCGCGCTGGGGCGTGGAGATCGGCTACTCGTTCGAGGGCACGCGCGACCACGGCGACATCGTCCCCAAGCCGATGGGCTCGGCCGGCGGCATGCGCAAGATCCAGGACCACAGCGGCTTCTTCGACGAGACCACGATCGTGCTGTGCGGCGACGCGGTCATCGACCTGGACATCGGCGCGGCCCTCCACGAGCACAAGACCAAGCAGGCGCTCGCGAGCGTCGTGACGCTGGAGGTGCCCGAGGAAGAGGTCAAGAACTACGGCGTGGTCGTGACCGACAAGGACGGCCGCATCACCGAATTCCAGGAGAAGCCCTCGCCGGCCGAGGCCAAGTCGCGCCTCGCGAGCACGGGCATCTACATCTTCGAGCCGCAGGTGCTCGACCTGATCCCGTCCGGCCAGACCTTCGACATCGGCAGCCAGCTGTTCCCGCTGCTGGCCGAGCGCGGCCTGCCGTTCTTCGCGCAGAGCCGCTGGTTCAACTGGATCGACATCGGCCGCGTCACCGACTACTGGGCGGTCTGCCAGCGCGTGCTGCGCGGCGAGGTGGCGCAGATGGACATGCCGGGCCGCGAGGTGCGCCCGGGCGTCTGGGTCGGCCTGAACACCAGCATCGACTTCGACAAGGTCGACATCACGGGACCGGTCTACATCGGCTCGTCCAGCGTCATCGAGCCGGGCGCCAAGGTCGTCGGCCCGGCGTGGCTGGGCAACGGCTGCATCCTGCGGCAGGGCAGCAAGCTGGTGCGCAGCATCCTGTTCGACTACGTTCGCCTTTCGCAGGGCGAGACCCTGGAGGATATGATCGTCTCGCCCTACTACTGCGTCGACCGCCACGGCAACACGACCTATCCCGGCGACGAGAGCAAGCCGCTGCGCTGGGGCGACGCCCGCGCCTCCTGACGCCCGAGAATCCCCCGGGCGCGCCGTCTACGGAGGGCGCGCCCGCTTCCATTTCCCACCGCCAGAGAATCCCGATGTCCACGGCCATCCCGATCCAACCCGTCATCATGGCCGGAGGCAGCGGCACGCGGCTGTGGCCGCTGTCGCGCGCGGGCTTCCCGAAGCAGTTCCTCGCGCTGGCGGGCGACCGGAGCCTCTTCCAGGAGGCGGTGGCGCGGCTGGCCGGCCTCGCGGCCGGCGACATCGCCGTACGTGCGCCGCTGGTGGTGGGCAACGCCGAGCATCGTTTCCTCGCGCTGGAGCAGTTGCGCGAGCAGGGCGTCGAGCCGGCGTCGGTGATCCTCGAGCCGGTCGGCCGCAACACCGCGCCGGCGCTGACGCTGGCCGCGCTCGCGGCGACCGAGGGCGACGCCGATCCGGTGCTGGTCGTCTCGCCCGCCGACCAGACCGTCACCGACGTCCCCGCCTTCACCGCGGCCCTGCAGCAGGCGGTGCGCGGCGCCGCCGGCGGCGCGATCGTGATCCTGGGCATCACGCCCGACCGCCCGGAGACGGGCTACGGCTACATCCGCAGCGTCGCGGGCGACGACGGCCTGGCCCGCGTCGCGCAGTTCGTCGAGAAGCCGGACGCCCCGACCGCGGCGCGCTACCTCGACGAGGGCGGCTACACCTGGAACTCGGGCATGTTCGTGCTGCGGGCGTCGACCTGGCTGAAGGCGCTGGAGGCGTTCCGCCCCGACATCCTCGCCGCCACCCGCGCCGCGTGGCAGGGCCGCGAGCCCGACGCCCGCTTCGTTCGCCCGACGCGCGAGGCCTTCCTCGCGGTACCGGCGGAGTCGGTCGACTACGCCGTGATGGAACGCTGCCCCGGCAGCGCGTTCGACATCCGCATGGTGCCCCTGGCCGCCGGCTGGAACGACCTCGGCGCCTGGGACGCCGTCTGGCAGGTCGCGTCCAAGGACGGCGCGGGCAACGTGGCCGTCGGCGACGTGATGTTCGAGGACAGCCGCAACACGCTGGTCCACGCGAGCGGCCGCCTCGTGACCACCGTCGGCCTGGACGACGTCGTCATCGTCGAGACGGCGGACGCGGTGCTGGTCGCCGACCGCGCGCGCAGCCAGGACGTCAAGAAGCTGGTGGGCCGCCTGGACAGCGGCCGGCGCACCGAGCATGCGCTGCATCGCAAGGTCCACCGCCCCTGGGGCTGGTACGACAGCATCGACGCCGGCCCGCGCTTCCAGGTCAAGCGCATCATGGTCAACCCGGGCGCGTCGCTGAGCCTGCAGATGCACCACCATCGGGCCGAGCACTGGATCGTCGTGCAGGGCACCGCCGAGGTCACCTGCGGCGCGCGCAAAGTCATCCTGACCGAGAACCAGAGCACATACATCCCGCTCGGCGAGACGCACCGGCTCGCGAACCCGGGCAAACTGCCGCTCGAGATCATCGAGGTGCAATCCGGCTCCTATCTCGGCGAGGACGACATCGTCCGCTTCGAGGACACCTACGGCAGGAATTGATGGCCCCCACGCTCGCTGGCGCTTGCTGCCTCCCGGTGCGCGCCTGCGCATCCCCGGCCGTTGGCCCGAATCCCGCTTCAGATCGCGCCCGACCTTCCACCTGACATGTTCGAAGAGCGCAGCGTCCGCAAGCAGTTCCTGAGCGCGCCGCCGTCCATCGGCAGCGTGATCGCGTCCCTGCTCGAGCCCCTGGTGGCCGCGGGGGCGCTGGCCGTCTTCCACGCGATCTACGGCTACCGCATGGACGGCGCGGCGATGGCGCTGGCCATCCTGCTGCTGGTGCTGATGTTCCCGGGCGTAAACCGCTTCGGGCGCACGGGCGTCGGCGTCGGCATCGACATCATCCTGTCGTGGGTCTGGGTGCTGACGGTGCTGGCGCTGCTGGGCTACGCGACCGACAGCCTGAACGCCTTCGACCCGCGCATGCTGACCGGCTGGGCGATCGCGACGCCGCTCGTGCAGTGGGCGCTGGTGGCGATCGGCACGGCGATCCAGCGCCACCTCGCCTCGTTGCCGGACGCGCGCCGGCCGGCCGTGATCATCGGCGCCGGCCGCATGGGCATGCGCGTCGCGCAGATGCTGCGCCAGCGGCGCTCCTTCGGCCACGACCTGCTGGGCTTCTTCGACGACCGCTCCGCCGACCGCGTCAACCTGCCGCCGGACGCGCTGCTGCTCGGCGCGCTCAAGGGCCTGCCCGAGTACATCGAGGTGCACGGCGTCAAGGACGTCTTCATCACGCTGCCGCTGACCTCGCAGCCGCGCATCCAGTCGCTGCTGGAGTCGCTGCAGAACACCACCGCGTCGATCCACTTCGTGCCCGACATCTTCGGCGTCAGCGTGATCCAGGGCCGGCTCGAGGACATGGGCGGCGTGCCGGTCGTGGGACTGATGGTGGCGCCGTTCACGGGCATCAACGGCTTCGTCAAGCGGGCGAGCGACATCGTGCTGTCCGGGCTGATCCTGCTGCTGATCTCGCCCATCCTCGCGGTGCTGGCCATCGGCGTGAAGCTCAGCTCGCCGGGGCCGGTGATCTTCCGCCAGCGCCGCACCGGCCTGGACGGCGAGATCATCGAGGTCTACAAGTTCCGCTCGATGCGCACGCAGGACAACGGGCCGGTCGTCAAGCAGGCGACCCGCGACGATCCGCGCATCACGCCCTTCGGCGCGTTCATCCGCAAGACCTCGCTCGACGAGCTGCCGCAGTTCGTCAACGTGCTGCAGGGGCGCATGAGCATCGTCGGGCCGCGGCCGCATGCCGTCGCGCACAACGAGCAGTACCGGCGCCTGGTCAAGGCCTACATGGCGCGCCACAAGGTCAAGCCCGGCATCACGGGCTGGGCCCAGGTCAACGGGCTGCGCGGCGAGACCGACACGCTGGACAAGATGGCCGCGCGCGTCGAATACGACCTCGAATACCTGCGCAACTGGTCGCTGGGGCTCGACCTGCTGATCATTGCGCGCACGGTCAAGCTCGTCTTCGTCGATCACAAGGCCTACTGAGCGGCCGAGCCGCGCGAACGCGGCCGCATTTGTCACAGCGGACGAGCGAATTCCTACGTTCGCTTTCGATTTTGGCTGCGGCCGCGTGGCGTCCCTCTTCTAAGCTCGCTGGAATTCCACGACGGAGACAAGGGATGTCGAACAACGCGATCGCCTGCCTGCTGGGCCTCGCACTGGCCGCCGGCGCGGGCGGCGCCGCGGCCGCCACGGGCGCGCGGATCACGCTGCAGGGTGACGGGGTCGACCTCTCGCTGAACCAGCCGGCCGACGGCGCGAACTTCACCTTCGGCAGCTTCGACGTCGCGCTCGCGCCCGGCGCGACGGTGCAGGAGACCTTCGACTACACCGTTCGGCTGAGCGCCGACGGCCTGCCGGTCGCGCGCGACTGGTCGTTCTGCACGCCGATCACCGAGACCGACTGCGGACCCGACCCGACCGGCTTCGAGCAGGCCTATGCCTCGATCTGGATGGGCCGCGACGGGCGCTCGCCGACCGACCAGGACGAGTGGATCAGCGACTCCCTGAGCTTCGTCAACTTCCTCGCGCCCGCCGGGCAGTCCGGCCTGTACACGGGCCAGCTCGTCTACACCGCGACCAACACCTCCACGCTGTTCGAGCAGTCCACGAACGTGACGATCCTGGCGGCGGCCTTCGTCGATGCGGCCCCGGTGCCGGAGCCCGCGCCGCTGACGAT
>DASVLN010000162.1:0-5748 GCA_036384855.1 Burkholderiaceae bacterium
GGCTTTGTGCTGACCAAATAACTTCGGTCTGTCATTCCAGAGAGCGGGAATCCGCGTCGTGCGTCGTGGGTACCGGCGCTTGCGGGAATGGCAGCCTAAAAACCAACAGAAAGAATTCAAATGGCACTCGTAGAAGTCAAAGTTCCGCAACTGTCCGAATCGGTTGCCGAAGCAACCATGCTGCAATGGAAAAAGAAGGTCGGCGACCCGGTCGCGATCGATGAAATTCTGATCGAGATCGAAACCGACAAGGTCGTGCTGGAAGTCCCTGCGCCTGCGGCCGGCGTGATTGCCGAGTTGACGGTTGGCGACGGCGCCACGGTCGCCGCCGAGCAGCTGATCGCCAGAATCGACACTGAAGGCAAAGCGGTTGCTGCCGCGCCGGCACCTATTGCCGCAGCTGCGGCAGCGGTGGCCGTGCCTGCGCCGGTCGCCACCGCAACGGGGGGCGCCATGGCGGGTGTCGCCATGCCGGCGGCTGCCAAGCTCATGGCCGACAACCAGCTGGCGGCCGGCTCCGTGCCCGGCAGCGGCAGGGACGGCCGCGTCACCAAGGGCGACGTGCTCGGCGCGGTGGCCGCAGGTGCTACAAAACCTGTAGCTGCTATCCCAATACCCACGGGGGCTCCGGTCAAATTATTGCCTCAAGTGGCGGCGCCGGCCGTGAAACTGGGAGATCGCCCCGAGCAGCGTGTGCCGATGAGCCGCCTGCGCGCGCGCGTGGCCGAGCGGCTGCTGCAGTCGCAAGCGACCAATGCCATCCTGACCACCTTCAATGAAGTCAACATGGCGCCGGTGATGGAAATGCGCAAGCGCTTCCAGGAGAAGTTCGAGAAGGAGCACGGCGTCAAGCTCGGCTTCATGAGCTTCTTCGTGAAGGCCGCGGTCGCCGCGCTCAAGCGCTATCCGGTGATCAACGCCTCGGTCGACGGCAACGACATCGTCTACCACGGCTACTTCGACATCGGCATCGCGGTGGGTTCGCCGCGTGGCCTGGTGGTGCCGATCCTGCGCAACGCCGACCAGCTGACCTTCGCGGAGATCGAGAAGAAGATCGCCGAGTTCGGCCAGAAGGCCAAGGACGGCAAGCTCTCGCTCGAGGAGCTGACCGGCGGCACGTTCTCGATCTCCAACGGCGGCGTGTTCGGCTCGATGCTGTCGACGCCCATCATCAACCCGCCGCAGTCCGCCATCCTGGGCGTGCACGCGACCAAGGATCGCGCGGTGGTGGAGAACGGCCAGATCGTCGTGCGCCCGATGAACTACCTCGCGATGTCCTACGACCACCGCATCATCGACGGCCGCGAGGCCGTGCTGGGGCTGGTGGCGATGAAGGACGCGCTGGAAGATCCGTCGCGCCTGCTGTTTGACATCTAGCCCCCACGCCCGCTGGCGCGGGCTGCCCCCCAAGGGGGCGTTCGCGTGCAGACCGGCGGAGCCGGATCTGCCGCTTCCCCGTGTCTCTCTTGACACGCGCGAGCGGCAGCGCCGGATCCGGGTAGCGAGCCTGTCGGCTCGATTTTTTGGGAACTATCCATGGCCAAGAATTTTGATGTCGTCGTGATCGGCGGCGGCCCCGGCGGCTACATCGCGGCGATCCGCGCGGCGCAGCTGGGCTTCAACGTCGCCTGCGTCGACGAGTGGAAGAACGACAAGGGCGGCCCGGCCCCGGGCGGCACCTGCACCAACGTCGGCTGCATCCCGTCCAAGGCGCTGCTGCAGTCGTCCGAGCACTTCGAGCACGCCGGGCACGCCTTCGCCGACCACGGCATCCAGGTCTCGGGCCTCGCGATCGACGTCGCGAAGATGCTGGCGCGCAAGAGCGCCGTCGTGAAGCAGAACAACGACGGCATCCTCTACCTGTTCAAGAAGAACAAGGTCGCCTTCTTCCATGGCCGCGCGAGCTTCGCGAAGGCCGAGGGCGGCGCCTACGAGCTCAAGGTCGCCGGCGCGGCCGAGGAGACGCTGGTCGCCAGGCAGGTGATCGTCGCCACCGGCTCCAACGCCCGCGCGCTGCCCGGCGCGGCCTTCGACGAGGACAAGATCCTCTCGAACGACGGCGCGCTGCGCATCGGCGCGGTGCCCGCGACGCTGGGCGTGATCGGCTCGGGCGTGATCGGCCTGGAGATGGGCTCGGTCTGGCGCCGCCTGGGCGCGCAGGTCACCATCCTCGAGGCGCTGCCGGCCTTCCTCGGCGCCGCCGACGAGTCCATCGCCAAGGAGGCCGGCAAGGTCTTCGCGAAGCAGGGCCTGAAGATCGAGCTCGGCGTGAAGGTGACCAAGGTCGACACGGCGGGCGAGGGCGTGAAGGTCTCCTACACCGATGCCAAGGGCGGCGAGCAAGTGCTGGCGGTCGACCGGCTGATCGTCTCGATCGGCCGCGTGCCCAACACCATCGGCCTGAATCCCGAGGCGGTGGGCCTGAAGCTCGACGAGCGCGGCGCCATCGTCGTCGACGACGAGTGCCGCACCAACCTGCCGGGCGTGTGGGCGATCGGCGACGTCGTGCGCGGCCCGATGCTCGCGCACAAGGCGGAGGAAGAGGGCGTCGCGGTGGCGGAGCGCATCGCCGGCCAGCATGGCCACGTCAACTTCAACACGGTGCCCTGGGTCATCTACACGAGCCCCGAGATCGCGTGGGTCGGCCAGACCGAGGCGCAGCTCAAGGCTGCCGGCCGCGACTACAAGGCGGGCCAGTTCCCGTTCCTCGCCAACGGCCGCGCCCGTGCGCTCGGCGACACGACCGGCTTCGTCAAGGTCATCGCCGACGCGAAGACCGACGAGATCCTGGGCGTGCACATGATCGGCCCGATGGTCTCGGAGCTGATCTCCGAGGCCTGTACCGCGATGGAGTTCAAGGCCTCGTCCGAGGACATCGCGCGGATCTGCCATGCGCATCCGTCGCTGTCGGAGGCCACGAAGGAAGCGGCGCTCGCCGTCGACAAGCGGACCTTGAACTTCTGATCCCGGCCGCGTCCAGATGCGCGGCAATCACGGGCCGACGGCACCGCTCTCGAGGCGGCCCGCCGCGGCCCGTTTTCATTGACCCTCTGCGATCCCGATGCCCACGGTCACCGAGCTATATCACCAGACGCTGGAAGAGCGCGGCTTCCGGGCCGACGAGGCGCAGCTCGCCGCGGTCGCGGCCCTGCAGCGCTGCGAGGACGAGTGGGTCGCCTACAAGTCGCGCCGCTCCAACGCGATCACGAAGATGCTGGTGCGGCCGCCGATACCCCGTGGGGTGTACATGTACGGCGGTGTCGGCCGCGGCAAGAGCTTCCTGATGGACTGCTTCTTCCAGGCCGTGCCGCTCAAGCGAAAGGTGCGCCTGCACTTCCACGAGTTCATGCGCGAGGTGCACCGCGAGCTGCACGAGCTCAAGGGCATGGCCGATCCGCTGCAGGAGCTCGGCCGCCGCATCTCGCTGCGCTACCGGCTGATCTGCTTCGACGAGTTCCACATCGCCGACGTCACCGACGCGATGATCCTGCACCGGCTGCTGCTGGCGCTGTTCGACAACCGCGTCTCCTTCGTCACGACCTCGAACTTCCGGCCCGACGACCTCTACCCGAACGGCCTCAACCGCGAGCGCATCCTGCCCGCGATCGAGTTGCTGAACGCCAGGCTGGAGGTGATCAACGTCGACGCCGGCACCGACTACCGCCAGCGCACGCTGACGGACGCGAAGCTCTATCACACGCCGCTGGGGCCGCAGGCCGACGCCGAGATGGCGGCGATCTTCGACCACCTCGCCGAGGCGCGCGACGAGGATCCGCTGCTGCACATCGAGCATCGCGAGATCCGCGCCCGCCGCCGCGCCGGCGGCGTGGTCTGGTTCGACTTCAGGCAGCTGTGCGGCGGGCCGCGCTCGATGAACGACTACCTGGAGCTCGCGACGCAGTTCCACACGCTGATGCTGTCGGACGTGCCGCAGATGTCCCCGCGGACGGCGTCCGAGGCGCGGCGCTTCACGTGGCTCGTGGACGTGCTCTACGACCGGCGCGTCAAGCTGGTGCTGTCGGCCGCGGTGCCGCCCGAGGAGCTCTACACCGAGGGCCCGCTCGCCCACGAGTTCCCGCGCACGATCTCGCGCCTGCACGAGATGCAGTCGAAGGAGTACCTGGAGATCGACAAGCGCGACGTCGACACCGGCCTCACCTGATCCCACGGGCTCGATCGCACTGGCCGAGCCTTGCAGCCGCGCCGCCGGCCATCCTATACTGTTCGTTCATACAGCATTCGATCGAGCCGATGTTTCCCCGCCGACCTGCCGGCGCACGTCCGATGTGCGTCGAGTCCTTGAATTGGTGCGTCGATGCACTGCAACGGTGAGTCCGTGCGCGCCGCAACGACGAATCGTCCCTTTCCGCCCGCCCCAAGGCCGAGCACGCATTTTGCTTTTCGGTGCATCTTGCGCGAGCTCGCACCACAGTGGAATGCGGGAGGCGCTGGCCAGCCGAGGACGATGGATGGAGACTTTGAAGCAGAGCGGCGACACGCTCTTCCTGTTGCTGGGCGCCGTGATGGTGCTCGCGATGCACGCCGGGTTCGCGTTCCTGGAGCTGGGCACGGTCCGCAAGAAGAACCAGGTCAACGCGCTGGTCAAGATCCTCGTCGACTTCGCGGTCTCGACCATCGTCTACTTCTTCCTCGGCTACACGATCGCGTACGGGACGAGCTTCCTGACCGGCGCCGACCAGCTCGCGCTGCACCACGGGTTCGAGCTGGTGCGCTTCTTCTTCCTGCTGACCTTCGCGGCGGCTGTGCCGGCGATCGTTTCCGGCGGCATCGCGGAGCGCGCCCGCTTCGAGCCGCAGCTCGCGGCCACCGCGGTCATCGTGGGCGTGGCCTATCCGCTGCTCGAGGGCACGGCCTGGAACGGTCGCTACGGCGTGCAGGCGTGGCTGAAGTCGACCTTCGGCGCCGAGTTCCACGACTTCGCGGGCAGCGTGGTCGTCCATGCGATGGGCGGCTGGGTGGCACTGGCGGCCGTGCTGCTGCTCGGACCGCGTTCCAACCGCTACCGCAAGGACGGCGCGATCAGCGCGCACCCGCCGTCCAACATCCCCTTCCTCGCGCTCGGCGCCTGGGTTCTGACCGTGGGCTGGTTCGGCTTCAACGTGATGAGCGCGCAGACGCTGGACAAGATCTCCGGCCTCGTCGCGGTGAACTCGCTGATGGCGATGGTCGGCGGCACCCTGGTGGCGGTGCTGATGGGCCGCAACGACCCGGGCTTCGCCTACAACGGCCCGCTCGCGGGGCTGGTGGCGGTGTGCGCGGGCTCGGACATCATGCATCCGGCGGCGGCGCTGGTCGTGGGCGGCGTGGCCGGCGCGATCTTCGTCCAGCTGTTCACGCTCACGCAGAACCGCTGGAAGATCGACGACGTCCTGGGCGTGTGGCCGCTGCACGGCCTGTGCGGCGCCTGGGGCGGCATCGCGGCCGGGATCTTCGGCTCGAGCGCGCTCGGCGGGCTGGGCGGCGTGTCCTTCGCGTCGCAGCTGGTGGGCACGCTCGCGACGCTGGCCTGGGGCCTCGCGTCTGGCTTCGTCGTCTATGGCCTGCTGCGCCGGTTCGTCGGCCTGCGCCTGACGCCCGAGGAGGAATTCGAGGGCGCCGACCTCACGGTGCATCGCATCGGGGCGACGCCGGAGCGCGAAGCGAGCTGGTGAGTGGTCGCCCGGCAGCCGCCGGGAGAGCCGTCCCGTTCAGGGCGACCGGGACGGGCGCGATCGACGCGCGGCGGCG
>DASVLN010000163.1:0-4368 GCA_036384855.1 Burkholderiaceae bacterium
TGGCTGCGCGACGACGGCGCGCTCTCGGGAGAGGACGTCGACAAGCTGCTGCGCCGATTCGGCACCAGCGCCTCCAGCCTGCATCCGCTGCAGCGCCTGGGCGGCGCGAGCCTCGTCGACGCGCGCGACGGCCGCGTGCTCGACACCGACGGCCTCGCGCGCTGGCTGGCCGCGCGCTTCGAGCTGCCATACCAGCGCATCGACCCGCTGCGCGTCGACGTCGGGCGGGTGTCCGAGGTGATGTCGGTCGCCTATGCCGAGATGCGGCGCGCGCTGCCGCTGAACGTCGGGCCGACGGAGGTCGTCATCGGCACGTCCGAGCCTTTCGACATCGCGTGGGTGCCCGAGATCGAGGCGCACGTGAAGCGGCCCGTGCGGCTGCAGCTCGCGCATCCGGAGGACATCACCCGCTACACCGGCGAGTTCTATTCGCTGGCCGCCCAGGTGCGCGTCGCCACGCGCGCGCAGGACGCCGCGAATGCCGCCAACAGCTTCGAGCAGCTCGTCGAGCTGGGCAAGAACAAGGGCTCGCTCGATGCCAACGACCAGGGCGTCGTGCAGGTCGTCGACTGGCTCTGGCAGTACGCCTTCGAGCAGCGCGCGAGCGACATCCACCTCGAGCCGCGGCGCGACATGGGCGTGATCCGCCTGCGCATCGACGGCGTGCTGCACACCGCGCACCAGGTGCCGGCGGCGGTGATGAACGCGATGACGGCGCGCATCAAGCTGCTCGGTCGCATGGACGTGATCGAGCGCCGGCGCCCGCAGGACGGCCGCATCAAGACGCGCCGGCCCGACGGCGCCGGCGGCATGCCCGGCGGCGAGGTGGAGATGCGGCTGTCCACGCTGCCCACGGCCTTCGGCGAGAAGGTGGTGATGCGGATCTTCGACCCCGGCACGGTGGACAAGCCCTTCGACGCGCTGGGCTTCTCGCCGGCCGAGGCGGAGCGCTGGCAGTCGCTGATCGGCCAGGCGCACGGCATCATCCTCGTCACGGGGCCGACCGGCTCGGGCAAGACGACGACGCTGTACTCGACGCTCAAGAAGCTCGCGACCGACGAGGTCAACGTGAGCACGGTGGAGGATCCGATCGAGATGATCGAGCCGTCCTTCAACCAGACGCAGGTGCAGCCCGCGGTGGAGCTGGACTTCGCGAGCGGCCTGCGCGCGCTGATGCGCCAGGATCCGGACATCATCATGGTCGGCGAGGTGCGCGACCTCGAGACCGCGGAGATGGCGATCCAGGCCGCCCTGACGGGCCACCTCGTCTTCTCGACGCTGCACACGAACGACGCGCCATCCTCGATCACCCGCCTGGTCGACCTCGGCGTGCCGCCGTACCTGATCTCGGCCACGGTGATCGGCGTGCTCGCACAGCGCCTCGCGCGCACGCTCTGCGCGCTGTGCAAGGCGCCCGACGACAACGCCGACACCGTGCGCATGCTGGAGGAACTCGCGGCGCCCTGGCGCCTGGGCGGGCGCATCCGGCCGATGAAGGCGGTCGGGTGCCCCGCGTGCCGGCGCACCGGCTACCGCGGCCGCGCGGCCCTGTACGAGCTGATGCCGGTGACCGAGCCGCTCAAGGAGACGATCCATCCTGCGCTGGACGTACCCCGGCTGACGCGCCAGGCGATGGTCGAGGGCATGCGCCCGCTGCGGCTGGCCGGCCTGATGAAGGTGGCAGAGGGCCTGACGACGGTCGACGAGATCCTGCGCTGCACGCCGCAGTGGACGGCGGCGCGGGCGGCTCCGGCGTCCTGAACGACGGCGGGGACCGTCCCCGGATTTGGGGAAGACGCCGCCGGCTGCGCGGCCATAGACTCGCATCCAACGCCTCCCGCGTCCGCGGCGGGGCCGTCCGACAACCAGCCGAGGGTCTTCCGATGAAAGTTCGCGTGCTCGTGGCGGCCTGCGTGGCCGCGCTGTCCGCCGGCGCCAACGCCGCGGTCGTCCTGTCCGACAACTTCGACGCCGACGCGCAGGGGCTCAACGTCGTGCCGGCGGGCTGGACCGTCGCCAACGCCGGCACCGTCGACGTCATCGGCACCGGCTTCTTCGACGAGATCCCGGGCAACGGCAACTACATCGACCTCGACGGCTCCAACGGCCAGGCCGGGCTGCTCACGACGAGCACGGGCCTGCTGAACGGCACCTACACGGCGACCTTCCAGCTCGGTGGCAACCACCGCGACGGCACGACCGACCTGGTCACCGTGCAGTTCGGCGGCGCCAGCGCGGTGTTCAGCGTCGGCCCCAACGACGCCTTCACCACCTACAGCCTGACGACCACGGCCAACCTGGAGCAGCTGAGCCTCAGCTTCCTGGACGGCCGCGGCGGCAACGTCGGCGCACTGCTGGACAACGTGTCGATCTCGTCGGCTGTCCCCGAGCCCGCGGGCCTGCCGCTGCTGGCCGCGGGCGTGCTGGGCGTGGCCTTCGCCGCGCGCCGCCGCCGCGCCTGAGCCGCCGCCTTCCTCGAGGGACGCGCGCGCGCCGCGCGGTGGTCTCGCCGGCGGTCCGCGACGCCTGCGCCGACGCGATCGACGCTCCGCACGAAAGCGCGATTGCCCACGCGCGATGCCGCGGCGCGAGGCCTCGCGTAAGCTCGCGGGCGATGTCCACCGACTCGATCCCGCCGTCGCCCACGCTCGCGACGGTCGCGACCACCACCCCGGTCACCCGCCCCGCCCGACTCTGGCCCGGCCTCGCGCTCGCGACGGCGGGCTCCATCGCCTTCTCGGGCAAGGCGATCATCGTCAAGCTCGCGTACCGCCACGGCGTCGACGCGGTGACGCTGATCATGTACCGGATGCTCTTCGCGCTGCCGCTGTTCGCGGCGCTCGCCTGGTGGGCGGGACGCGGGCGGCCGGCGCTGACCGGGCGCGACTGGCGCGCGATCGCCGGGCTCGGCCTGACGGGCTACTACCTCGCGAGCTTCCTGGACTTCGCCGGCCTCGCCTACGTCAGCGCGGGGCTGGAGCGACTGGTGCTCTACCTGAACCCGACGCTGGTGCTGCTGCTCGGACGGGTGCTGTTCAAGCGCCGGGTCGCTGCGCGCCAGCTTGGCGCGCTGGCGGTGAGCTATGCCGGCGTGCTGCTGGTCTTCGGCCACGAGGCGCACCTGGCCGGCGGCCACGTCGTCCTCGGCACGCTGCTCGTCTTCGCGAGCGCGGTGAGCTACGCCGTCTACATGACCTTCAGCGGCGAGGAGGTCAGGCGCCTGGGCTCGCTGCGGCTCACCGGCCTCGCGTCCACCGTCGCCTGCGCGTTGTGCATCGGCCAGTTCCTGCTGCTGCGGCCGCTCGCGGCAGCGCGGGTGGACGACGCGGTGATCGGGCTGTCGGTGCTCAACGCGGTCGCGTGCACCGTCGCGCCCGTGCTGATGGTCATGATGGCCATCGAGCGCGTCGGCGCCACGGTGGCCGCGCAGACCGGCATGGTCGGCCCCCTGAGCACCATCCTCATGGGCGTCGCCGTCCTCGGCGAGCCCTTCACCGCCTGGATCGCGGCCGGTACCGCGTGCGTGCTGTCGGGGATCTGGCTGCTGGCGAGGGCGCGGCCGGCGACCTGACGACCCGGCGAGCCGACCTAGCGCTTGCGAGCCTGTCCCGGCCGCACGAGCCCGCGGCGCTCGATCGGCGTCGAGAAGACGATCGAGGTGCGCGTCTCGCCATAGCCGTTGATGGTGCCCAGGAAGCGCTCGAGGTCGGGCAGGTCGCGCGCGACGACGGTGAACAGGTAGGAGTCGGCGCCGGCGACATGGTGGCACTCGAGCACCTCGGCCGAGCGGCGCAGCTTGTCGAGCAACGCCTTCTTGCCCGGCTGCAGGACGGTGATGCCGACGATGGCCCGCACCGGCCAGCCCGCGAGCGCCGCGTCGATCTCGGCGCGCGTGCCGCGCAGCACGCCGGCGTCCTGCAGGCGCTTCAGGCGCTCGGCGGTCGCCGCGATGGACAGTCCCGCCGCCGCGGCGAGCGTCTTCAGCGACGCGCGGGCGTCGGCCTGCAGCGCGTCGATCAGCTTCCACGCCTTGTCGTCGACGATGCGCTCCGCGAGGGCTCCGGGCATTCGGTCTCCTGGCCGGAAATATTCCGGCGGTCGCCGGGTTCTACCAGAAATCCGCACTGTGCCGGCAATCGCGCGGATCGCAGAATCAACGGCATGGGCTTGTCGACCATCCTCCAGGGCGCGGGCATCGGCTTCGCGATCGCGGCGCCGGTGGGGCCGATCGGACTGCTGTGCATCCGGCGCACCTTGCGCGACGGACCGGCGGCCGGCCTCGCCACCGGCTTCGGCGCGGCGACCGCCGACGGCGTGTACGGCCTCGTCGCGGCCGGCGGGCTGGGCGTCGCGTCCTGGCTGCTCGGG
>DASVLN010000164.1:0-3050 GCA_036384855.1 Burkholderiaceae bacterium
ACCGGAACACGTCGAGCGTGCGCATCGCGAGCTTGAAGCCCTCGCCGCCCTCGGCCAGGCAGTGGGCGGCCGGCACGCGGCAGCCCTCGAACGCGAGCCGCGCGAGCGGATGCGGGGCCATCGTGGCGATGCGCTCGGCGATGCGCAGGCCGGGCGCGTCGGCGTCGACGACGAAGGCGGCGATCGTCTTCGTCCCGCGCGCCTCGGGCGCCGCACCGGGCTCGACGACGCGCGCGAAGACGACGTGGAAGTCGGCGATGCCGCCGTTGGAGATCCAGGTCTTCTCGCCGTCCAGGACCCAGGTGCCGCCGTCGCGGCGGGCGGTGCAGGCCATGGCCGCGACGTCGGAGCCGGCGTCCGGCTCGGAGAGCGCGAACGCCGCGATCGCCTCGCCGCGGGCGACGCGAGGAAGATAGCGCGCCTTCAGCGCCGGCGTGCCCGCGAGGGTGATGGCGCCGCTGCCCAGGCCCTGCATCGCGAAGGCGAAGTCGGCGAGGCCGTCGTGGGCGGCCAGCGTCTCGCGCATCAGGCACAGCGTGCGGGTATCGAGCGTCTCCGACTCGCCCCCGTGCGCGACGCCGCCGACGGCGACACGCAGCCAGCCCGCCTCGCCCAGCCGGCGCACCCAGGTACGGCAGTGGGTATCGAGCTCGTCCTGCGGCGCCTGCGGATCCAGCGGCGCGGGCAGGTCGCTCGCGAGGTCCCCGAGCCAGCGCGCGAGCGCGGCCTGGCGCTGGCGGTGCGCGGCATCGAAGAAAGGCCATTCGAGCGCGCCGGCCGCGCCGGCGGCCGCGTGGGCGAAGGCGTCGATCGGCGTCCTCATGTCAGCGACCCTCGAACGCGGGCCTGGACTTCGCCGCGAACGCGCGGTACGCGTGTCCGAAGTCCTCGGTGAGCATGCACAGCGCCTGCGCCTGCGCCTCGGATTCGATCGCGGTGTCGATGTCCATGCTCCACTCCTGGTGCAGCATCGTCTTGGTCAGCGCGTGCGCGAAGGCCGGGCCGTCGGCGAGCTGGCGCGCGAACGCCGTGGCCTCGTCCCGCAGCGCGTCGGGCTCGACGAGCCGGTTGTAGAAACCCCAGGCCGCGGCCTCCTCGCCGCCGAGCGCGCGGCCGGAATACAGCCACTCCGCCGCGCGGCCCTGGCCGACGATGCGCGGCAGCATCGCGCAGGCGCCCATGTCGCAGCCGGCGAGGCCCACCCGGGCGAACAGGAACGCCGTCTTCGTGCGCGCCGTGCCGTAGCGCAGGTCGCTCGCCATCGCGAGGATCGCGCCCGCGCCCGCGCACACACCGTCGACCGCCGCGACGATGGGTTGCGGGCAGTGGCGCATCGCCTTCACGAGGTCGCCCGTCATGCGCGTGAACATCAGCAGCTCGGGCGCCGGCAGTCCGATCAGCGGCCCGATGATCTCGTGGACATCGCCGCCCGAGCAGAAGTTGCCGCCCGCGCCCTCGATCACCACCGCGCGCACGTCGGCCGCGTGGCGCAGCGCGGCGAACAGGTCGCGCAGCTCGGCGTAGCTCTCGAAGCTCAGCGGGTTCTTGCGCTCGGGGCGGTCCAGCGTGATGCGGGCGACGCGGTCGACGCATTCCCAGCGGAAGTGCGTGGCCTGGTAGCCGGCCAGCGCGCGGCGGTTGCCGGCGGCGAGCGCGGAGTCGAGAGGCTTGCGGTCGGTCATGGTCGGTACGTGTTGGGGTATGGATGTCAGCGCTCGTCCTGCGCGTGCAGCCGGCGCGTGACCGACAGCCGCAGGTGGCCGAGCAGGGCGTGCAACTGCGCGCCTTCCTGGTCGTCGAGGCCGGAGAACAGCTCGACGATCCAGCGTTCGTGCGCCTGGGCGACGCGCTCGAACGCGCGCCGGCCGCGCGTCGTCAGCGCGATGCGGAACGAGCGCCGGTCGTCGGGGTCGACCCGGCGCGTGACGTGGCCGCTCTTCTCAAGGTCGTCGGTCAGGCTGGTCACGTTGCCGCCGGTCACCATCAGGTACTTCGACAGCGCGCTCATGCGCAGGCCCTGCGGCTGGTCGTCGCGGAAGCGGTACAGCTGCGCGAGGTAGTCGAAGCGCGGCAGCGTCATGTCGAACTGCACGCGCAGGCGGCGGCGGATCTCGGCCTCGACCTGCGTCGCGCACGACAGCAGGCGCAGCCAGGTCCTGACCGCGGCATGGTCGGCGGACCCGGCGCGCCCCTCGTGGCCGATCGCGTCGTCGCCGATGAGCTCGTCCAGGCGGTCGGTGCTGCGCGGGTCGCGGGCGGGGCTGCGCATCGGGCGTTTCCTCAATTCATCACCTCGCCGCCGCTGATCGACAGGGCCTGGCCCGTCAGGGCGGCGGGCGCGTCGGCGCAGAGCCAGCGCACCGTCGCCGCGACCTCCGCGGGTTCGACCAGCCGCTGCAACGGGCTCGCCTGGGAGAAGGTCGCGCGCGCGGTGGCCTCGTCGCGACCGGTCGCGGCGACCAGCCGGGCGACGCCGTCGCGCACGATGTCGGTGTCGGTGTAGCCGGGGCACACGGCGTTGACGGCGATGCCGCGTGCGGCCACCTCCAGCGCCAGCGAGCGCGTCATGCCGATGACGCCGTGCTTGGCCGCGGCATAGGCGGTGCAGTAGGCATAGCCTTTCTGGCCCGCGGTGCTCGCGATGTTGACGATGCGGCCCGCGCCCGCGGCCAGCATCGGCGGCAGCGCGGCCTGCGTGCACAGGAACGCGCCGGTCAGGTTGACGGCGAGCATGCGCTCCCAGCTCGCGAGCGGCGTCTTCGCGAGCGGCGCCGTCTCGACCGCGCCCGCGTTGTTGACGAGCGCCTGCAACGCCCCGCCCTTCGCATGCGCCTGCGCGAACGCGGCCTCGACGCTGGCGGGGTCGGTGACGTCGAGCACGAGGCAGTCGTGCGCCACGCCTTCGCCGACGGCGAGCGTCGCGCGAACGATTTCGAGCGCGCCGAGCTGCCGGCCCGCCAGCGTGACGTGCCATCCCGCGGCCGCCATCGCCTGGGCGATCGCCGCGCCGATGCCGCGCGTCGCGCCGGTGACGAGCACGCGCGGCGCAG
>DASVLN010000165.1:0-2568 GCA_036384855.1 Burkholderiaceae bacterium
GGAGCGCTCGGCGGGGTCGCGGGGGTCGGATCGGTCACGGGCACGGTCGGCATGGACGGAAGTGTCGGACTTTCCGGGACGCGCGGCCATGGCCTGGCGACTCGTTGCCGCGGGCGTCACGCCGGTGTCACGCGGGCGTCTCCCGGACGCGACGTCGGGCGGGGCACCGGCCCGCCCGCCGGTCGGCCGCGCGACATGCGGGCGGGTTGAGTCCGCGCAATCCAGGCCGCCCCGCTTCGCGCTCAGATCGGATCCGATCGCCCGGCGTCCGGGCGAGACGGGGGAAGCTTCGCCGTGCCAAAGAACATCGTCTTCTGCGCTGACGGAACCTGGTCCGGCGACGACAAGGATCCGCTGGACGCCACCGCGCCCACGAACGTCCTGAAGCTGTTCCACGACCTCGCGGGAACCGACACCCTCGAGACGTTCAGCCTGTCGGACGAGCAGGAGCGCATCCTCCACGACGCGACCGGCGGCGTCACGCAGGTCGCGAAGTGGATCCACGGCGTCGGGGACTCCGACAACTGGCTCGTCAAGGTCGTCGGCGGATCCGTCGGGGCCGGGCTCATCAAGCATGTCGTGCGCGGCTACACCTTCGTCTCGCGATGGTACGAACCGGGGGATCGCATCCACCTCGTCGGCTTCAGCCGCGGCGCCTACACCGCCCGCGCCCTGGCGGGCCTGATCGACGCCCGCGGCCTGCTGGACGCGAGCCGCATGGACCTCGACGACCGCGAAGAGGCCTACCGGGCGGCCGCATCGCAGTGGACCGCCTATCGCCGCGCGAGGCTGCGCTACGACCCGCTGGCGATCGGAAAGCTCGAGGAGCTCCTCACGCTGCTGCCGGGATTCTTCGACAAGCCGCACGAGCCCGCGCCGCTGCTGCCCGACGTGCCCGTCGAAGTGGTCGCGGTCTGGGACACGGTCGGCTCGATGGGCATCCCGGTGTTCGACGGCCACGGCGCGAACATCGACGCATTGCGCTTCACCGACGCCCGCCTGAGCGGGCACGTGAAGTTCGGCATCCAGGTCATCGCCATCGACGAACAGCGCGGCAACTTCACGCCTTGCCTGTGGCAGGACGATCCGCGTGTCACGCAGTGGCTCTTCGCCGGCGCCCACACGGACTGCGGCGGAGGCAACCCGGCGGCGGCCGGCGAGTCGGGCCTCTCGGACATCAGCCTCGGCTGGATGATCGATCGCCTGCGGACGCACGGCGTCCTGTTCCTGAGCCCGCTCGCCTACCAGCCCGCGCCGGACCCGCGCGCGCCAGCGCACGCGCCGTGGCGCCACGCCCCCTGGCGCTACTTCCCGACGGCCATCCGCCCCTGCGACCGCGACGGCCAGTTCCCGGCCGGCCTGACCCTGCATCCCTCCGTGAAGGAGCGCCTCGCCGCCGCGGCGGTCCTGCCCGAGGTCGGCGGGCAGCCCGCGCCCTACGCGCCCGCCAACCTGGCCGCCTATCGCTAGGGCGGCTCGTCCGCGATCCAGCGACGCCGCTCTCGGCGAGCCCCCCGCAAGCCCGCGACGCGGAACGGCGCCGCCAGCCCTGCACGAAAAGAAAACGGGCGCCCCCAGCGCCCAAAACCTGAAGCCAGCCGCCGGGGGACGGCTGCGCGAAACCGGTGGCCACGCGCGCGACGAGCGCGCTCGCGCCGGGTCTGATGAATCGACGGATTGCAACCTGCGTGCCCGATGCCGGGTCGCAGGCGAGATGGGGCTCCCGCACGCCGAAGTCGCCGCCGCACGCGCCCTTGCAGCGTGCCGCAGCGACAAGAATTGTCAGCCGGCACGCCCGGAAATGTCGGCACCGACAAATCCTGTCATCGCCGCGCCGGGGCCGCCCGCGGAGGCGATCGGCCCGCACGCGCGAAAATGGCGGCCAGCCAGTCCCGGAGCCCCGCCATGACGACCGTCACCCTGAACGATTCCATCGCCGTCGACAACAGCCGCCCCTTCGTGCTGTTCGGCGGCATCAACGTGCTCGAATCGCGCGAGCTCGCCCTGCGCAGCGCGGAGCAATACGTGCGCGTCACGCGCAAGCTCGGCATCCCCTACGTGTTCAAGGGCAGCTACGACAAGGCCAACCGCTCGTCGATCCATTCCTACCGCGGCCCCGGCCTCGAGGAAGGCCTGCGCATCCTCGAGGCGGTGAAGTCGGAATTCGGCGTGCCGGTGCTCACGGACGTCCACGAGCCGTGGCAGGCGCAACCGGTATCCGAGGTGGTCGACGTGCTGCAGCTGCCCGCCTTCCTCGCGCGCCAGACCGACCTCGTCGTCGCGCTCGCGCGCACCGGCCGCGTCTGCAACATCAAGAAGCCGCAGTTCCTGAGCCCGTCGCAGGTGAAGAACATCGTCGAGAAGTTCGTCGAGGCGGGCAACCCCAACCTCATCCTGTGCGACCGCGGCACCTGCCTGGGCTACGACAACCTCGTCGTCGACATGCTCGGGTTCAGCGTGATGCGACGGACGACCGGCGACCTGCCGGTGATCTTCGACGTGACGCACGCGCTGCAGCAGCGCGAGGCCGGCGCCGCGGCCTCGGGCGGCCGGCGCGCGCAGGTCGCC
>DASVLN010000166.1:0-3196 GCA_036384855.1 Burkholderiaceae bacterium
CCAGCCGCCGCGGGGCAAGGGCGGCAACGGCAACGGCGGCCGCAACGACCGCGGTCCGCGCGGCGACAAGGGCCCGGGCCAGAATGCCGGCGGCCAGCAGGGCAAGCAGCGTGGTGGTCGCGACCGCGACCGCGACCGCAACCGCGGCCGCCAGGAGCAGGGCAGCCCCGCGCCGGTCCGCGAGCCGGGCGACCCGAGCTTCATCCCGAACCCGCTGCAGCAGACCTTCGACCGCCGCGCCATCCAGCAGCGCGAGCGCCCGGTGGTCGCGACGCACTACGACGACGACGAGGACGGCCCGATCGGTCCGATCCCCAACCCGCTGCAGCAGACCTACGACAAGCGCGGCATCCAGGGCAACCGCGACGCCTTCGGCGGCAAGCGCAAGGGCGGCGGGGGCGGCGGCTCGCCCAAGCAGCCCGATCCGCTGAAGACCGCGGTCGGCTACATCGGGGCCGACGCCTTCGTGAAGAAGCTCAACAGCCGGGGAGGGCGCGGCCGCCGTTGAACTTCCCGCCGCGGCGCGGCCTCGAAGACTCGTCGCGCCCGCCGCCGCATCGCCCGCCGGCAGCGCGTGCCAAGACCTTTTCGGCACGCCAGCCCATCCGCAACGACATCCGCTCGGTCTAAAATGCCGGGCTTTGCTTCAAGTCACCTGCCTCAGGAGAACCAAGAATGACCGAACGTACCCTGTCCATCATCAAGCCGGACGCCGTCGCCAAGAACGTGATCGGCCAGATCCTGTCGCGCTTCGAGGCCGCCGGCCTGAAGATCGTCGCCGCGCAGATGCGCCACCTGTCGCAGGCCGAGGCCGAGGCGTTCTACGCCGTGCACAAGGCCCGTCCCTTCTTCGGCGACCTGGTCAAGTTCATGATCTCCGGCCCGGTGATGGTGCAGGTGCTCGAGGGTGAAGGCGCGATCGCCAAGAACCGCGAGCTGATGGGCGCCACCGACCCGAAGAAGGCCGACAAGGGCACGATCCGCGCCGACTTCGCCGACTCGATCGACGCCAATGCCGTCCACGGCTCGGACGCCCCCGAGACCGCGGCCCAGGAGATCGCGTTCTTCTTCCCCGCCCTCAACATCCACTCGCGCTGACCCGGCGCGCGGCGCGCGCGGACGCGGCCCCTTCCCGGCGGCCGCCTCGCGCGGGCCCATGGACTCTCGCGCGATGACGACTCCCGACAACCTGCTCGACCTCGACCAAGCCGCCCTCAAGGCGTATTGCGAGCGCGTGGGTGAGAAGCCGTTTCGCGCGACCCAGTTGTTCCGCTGGATCCACCAGCGCGGCGTCGGCGATTTCGACGCCATGACCGACCTGGCGCGCTCGTTGCGCGCCAAGCTGGCGGGCAGCGCCGAGATCCGGCCGCTGCAGCCGATCACCGAGCAGGTCTCGGCCGACGGCACGCGCAAGTGGCTGTTCGACGTCGGCGCCGGCAACGCGATCGAGACGGTCTACATCCCCGAGGACGACCGCGCCACGCTGTGCATCTCCTCGCAGGCCGGGTGCGCGGTCGGCTGCCGCTTCTGCTCGACCGGCCACCAGGGCTTCAGCCGCAACCTGACCACGGGCGAGATCATCGCCCAGCTCTGGCACGCCGAGCACCGCATGCGCGCCGAGCTCGGCCTGGACGCCGGCGAGCGCGCCATCAGCAACGTCGTGATGATGGGCATGGGCGAGCCGCTGCAGAACTACGATCGACTGGTGCCGGCGCTGCGCATGATGCTGGACGACCATGGCTACGGCCTGTCGCGCCGGCGCGTGACCGTCTCCACGTCGGGCGTCGTCCCGATGATCGATCGCCTGCGCGAGGACTGCCCGGTCGCGCTGGCCGTCTCGCTGCACGCGCCCGACGACGCGCTGCGCGACCAGCTCGTGCCGATCAACCGCAAGTACCCGATCGACGAGCTGCTGTCGGCCTGCGAGCGCTACCTCGACGCCGCCCCGCGCGACTTCATCACCTTCGAGTACTGCATGCTCGACGGCGTGAACGACTCGGTCGCGCAGGCCAAGGCGCTGGTGCGGCTCGTGAAGGACCGGCTGCCGGTCAAGCTCAACCTCATCCCGTTCAACCCGTTCCCGGAGTCGGGCCTGACGTGCTCGCCGCGCCAGCGCGTGCAGGAGTTCGGCGCGGTGCTCATCGACGCCGGCATCGTCACGACGATCCGCAAGACCCGCGGCGACGACATCGACGCCGCCTGCGGCCAGCTCGCGGGCGAGGTGCAGGATCGTACCAACGCGCAGCGCCGCATGACGCGCGCCATCCCCATCGTGCCGGAGGCGGCGCCGCCGCAGCCGGCGTCCCCGTCCCTCAAACACTGATCGCCAGAAAGCGCATGCAACTCCTCTCCGGGCCGGTTCGATCGACGCGTTGGTTGGGAGCGGCGTTCGCCGCGGCGTGCCTGCTTGCCGGGCTGGGCGGCTGCGTGCACGAGGGCCCGCCGCTGCCGAAGACGCCGCGCGGCGCGAGCGCGGACGGCGGGGACATCGCCACCGCGTCCGACCAGACCCAGGCCGACCGCCTCGCGGCGACGCGGCTGAGCCTCGCGTCGGCCTACTTCTTCGACCGCAAGCAGCCGCGCGACGCGCTCGACGAGGTCAAGCTCGCGCTGGCCGCGCGACCCAACTACCCCGACGCCTACGACCTGCGCGGGCTCATCTACGCGCAGCTCAACGACCCGGCGATCGCCGAGCAGAGTTTCCAGCGCGCGCGCGAGCTCGCGCCGCACGAGGGCGGCTGGATGCACGACTACGCGTGGTTCCTGTGCGGCCAGAAGCGCTATCCCGAGGCCGACGCCGAGTTCACGCGCGCGATGGCCGAGCCCGGCTACACGGGCCAGGCGCGCACGCTGCTCGCGCAGGGCGTCTGCGAGGCGCGCGCGGGCCACATGGCCGATGCGGAGCGCACGCTGCTCAAGGCCTACGAGCAGGATCCGGCCAACCCGGTGACCGCCTACAACCTGGCCGACGTGCTGTACGTGAACGGCCAGTACGACCGCGCCCGGTTCTACATCCGGCGCATCAATTCGAAGGACGAGCTGGTGAGCGCGCAGTCGCTCTGGCTGGCCGCGCGCATCGAGCACAAGAGCGGCCAGGCCGACCAGGTCCGCGAGCTCGGCGCCCAGCTGCACAAGCGCTTCCCGCAGTCGGCGGAGGCCGCGGCGTTCGACCGGGGTCGCTTCGATGAGTGACGAC
>DASVLN010000167.1:0-3551 GCA_036384855.1 Burkholderiaceae bacterium
CAGGCGGTTGGCGTCGTAGTCGAAGGCGCCGCCGAAGCTCGCGACACGGCGGCGCGCGGTGTACGCCTTGTATTTCGCGGCCTCCAGCGGCAGCGTGCCGACCAGCGCGACCAGCGCGGCCTCCTCGTCGGGCGACAGGAAGCCGGGCTCGTAGGCGAGTCCCTCGGGCAGGCCGGCGGGCGGCGGCGCGGGCAGGTCGTCGGCGTCGAAGAGCGAGGCTTGGGTCATGGCACGAACGACGCAGGTGCGGCGTCCGGTGCGCCTTTCAAGCCGCCGGGACGCCGGCGACGCCCTCGAGCATGCGCGCCGCGATCACGCGGTGGAACGGCATCACGACGGCCAGGTAGGCGCGACCGAACGCGTTGTGCCAGCGCACGGCCGTCGTGAGCGTCGCGCAGCCGCCGGCCAGCGCGACGACGATGCGGAAGTCGAGATGGCGGTCGTCGAAGCCGAGGACGACGCGCTCGGGCGACTGGCTGATCACCGGGAATCCCGCGGAGCTCGCGGCCTTCAGCCCGAACACGCCGACCACGCCGTTGCGCAGGGCCATCAGCCCGCGCACCCACCACGGCCCGCGCGCGAACGCCAGCCGCGTCGCGGCCATCGCGTCCATGCCCGGCGGGACGGGCACGCGGTAGGCATCGGCGAACTGGTGGCCCGGCAGCAGCATGGCGCAGCCGGGGTCGGGAGGCGCGGAGACGGCGCGGGCCGGGGGGTGGTGGCGCATGGCGGAACTATAGTGCGCGCCTGCGTGGAGGCGCGTCGTTTGCCGGGCCGCGCGGTCGCCTCCGTCCCGTCAACACCCCTGCCCACCATGAACCTGCAACCGCTCGACGCCTGGCTCTGGACGCTCGCCTCGATGGCGGGCGCCGCGATCGTGGCCACCCTCGCGTACGTCGTCGCGCGCCCGATCGTGCGCCGCGTGACCCGGCACGCGACCGTGGCGTCCGCGATCGTCGGCCGGCTCGATCGCCCGCTGCGCTGGCTGCTGCCGCTGCTGGCGATGCAACTGGCCATCGAAGGCGCCCCCGACGACCTCGCCCATGTCGAGGGCGTGCGGCAGCTGCTGTCCGTGCTGCTGATCGCCGCGTTCACGTGGTGCGCCGTCGCCGCGGTGCGCGGGCTCGTCGACGCCGTGATCGTGCTGCACCCGCAGGACGTCGCGGACAACCTCGAGGCGCGCCGGGTCATCACGCAGGCGCGCGTGCTCTCGCGCATCGCGATCGCGATCGCCCTGTTCGCGGGCATCGCGTTCATCCTGATGACGTTCCCGCGCGCGCGGCAGTTCGGCACCAGCCTGCTCGCCTCGGCCGGGCTGTCCGCGCTGGTGATCGGCCTGGCGGCGAAGTCGGTCTTCGGCAACCTGCTCGCCGGGCTGCAGATCGCGCTGTCGCAGCCGATCCGCATCGACGACGTGCTGATCGTGCAGGGCGAATGGGGCCGCGTCGAGGAGATCACCAGCACCTATGTCGTGCTCAAGATCTGGGACGAGCGCCGCCTCGTCATCCCGCTGCAGTGGTTCATCGACAACCCGTTCCAGAACTGGACGCGCACCACCTCGCAGATCATCGGCAGCGTGTTCTTCTGGGTCGACTACTCCACCGACCTCGCCCCGCTGCGCGCCGAGGCGACGCGGCTCGCGCAAGCCTCGAAGGACTACGACGGCCGCGTCTGCCTGCTGCAGGTGGTCGACACCAGCGAGCGCGCGATGAAGCTGCGCCTGATCGTGAGCTCGCCGTCGGCCGGCCAGAGCTGGGACCTGTGCTGCCTCGTGCGCGAGGGAATCGTCGCCCTCATGCGCAAGGAGCAGCCGCACGCGCTGCCGCGCTTGCGCGCCGAGATCCACCGCACCTGGGACGAGCCGGCCGCGCCTGCGACGGCCGCGCCCTCGCCCCACGTCGAGGCGCGGCTCGCGGGCGAGCGCACGGACACCGGAGGCGCCGCGGTCAACAACGACACCGGCATGAGCGACCTCGCCGCGCCCACCGGTGGCGTCGTGCCGCCGCAGGAAGCGCCACGCTGAGGCCGCCCCGCGCCGGAACCGGCCCCGATGCTGCCGAGAAGGTGACTCGGCAGCAGGGGTAACCTGTTGTAAGCGAAGTTTCCTTACGAAAACAACGGCCGAGTTGTCAATCCGGACTCGTCGGCTCGTCCGTGATGACGATCACGAAACGACCGATTGAGGGGCTTCTTTTGCCCATATCCGGAGCCGAGGACATCGTTGTCGGGTGACAATCCGATACCCCTCCCCGGTTCCACCGTCAAATCGCGCCCTCGATATGAAACGCCGTTCCCTGCTCGGCATGCTCGCCGCTGCGCCGGTCGTCGCGTCCGGCCCCCTGTTCGCCAAGGACTCGGGCAACCTGGTCCTCGGCCAATCCGCGCCCACCACGGGGCCGTCGGCGCAGCTGGGCATCCAGCTCAACCGTGGCGCCCGGCTCTACTTCGACAAGGTCAACGCCCAGGGCGGCGTCAACGGCCAGAAGATCGAGCTGCGCCTGCTCGACGACGGCTACGAGCCGCCGCGCGCCAAGGCCAACACGCAGAAGCTGATCGACGACGACGTCTTCGCCCTGTTCGGCTACGTCGGCACGCCCACGTCGCTCGCCTGCCTGCCCCTGGTGCGCGACTCGGGCATCCCGTTCTTTGCCCCCTTCACGGGCGCGATGGCGCTGCGCCAACCGGTGCTGCGCAACGTCTTCCATGTCCGCGCCTCCTACGACGACGAGACCGCGCTGATCGTCAACCAGCTGCACAACCTCGGCCTGAACAAGGTCGCGGTGTTCCGCCAGAACGACAGCTACGGGCAGTCCGGCCTCGACGGCGTCGTCAAGGCGCTGTCGCGCTACAGCCTCGCGCCGACCGCGGTGGCCACCTTCGAGCGCAACTCCCTGCAGGTGACGCCCGCGGTCAAGGCGATCGTCGCGGCGCGGCCCGACGTCGTCGTGCAGATCGGCTCCTACAAGAGCTGCGCCGCGTTCATCCGCGAAGCGCGCAAGGCCGGCTACGGCGGTCAGTTCTACAACGTCTCCTTCGTCGGCACCAAGGCGCTGTCCGACGAGCTGGACAAGGAGGCCCTGGGCGTCGTCGTGAGCCAGGTCATGCCCTACCCGTTCTCGCCGGCCGTGCCGATCGTGCGCGACTTCCTGGACGCCGTGAAGGCCGCCGGCGGCGACGCGCAGGCCAACTACTCGAGCCTCGAGGGCTACGTCGACGCGCGCGTGTTCGTCGAGGGCCTGCGCCGCGGCAAGTCCAACACCCGCGAGGGCCTGCTGTCGGGCCTGGAGTCGCTGCAGCACGTGGACTTCGACGGCTTCAACCTCAACTTCGGCCGCGACCACGCGGCGTCGCACTTCGTCGAGCTGTCGATGCTCACGGGCGACGGCGGCGTGCGCTGCTGAGGACCCGCCCCGCGGCGAGGTGCCGACCGCGGTGGCGCGGCCGTCGCCGAAGCCGCGAGGCGAGGCCTCAACTCCTGAGGATCCGCCACGCGCGCCCCATCAGGTCGCGGCTCGATCGCGCCCGCGCCCCCAGCCGCGCGTCGCCGCCGC
>DASVLN010000168.1:0-3695 GCA_036384855.1 Burkholderiaceae bacterium
CCTCGTCCGGCGTCGGGTGCGGGAGATCGTGTTGGTCGGTCATGGGACGATGCGGGGGCGTGATGGGGACGCGGCGGGCGGGGCGCGGCGTCAGGCGGACGGCTCGTCGGGGGCGGCGGGCGCGATGTCCGGGGAAGGATACCAATACACCCGGCCGTCCTCCTCGACGACCGGGATGGCGGCGAGCCACTCGCCGCGGCAGGGGCCGGCGATGCATCGGCCGGTGGTGGGCTCGTAGACCGCGCCATGCATCGCGCAGACGATGAAGCGGCGGTCGGCGTCGAGGAACTCGCCCGGGCGCGCCTGCATCTCGGTGGGCACGTGCGCGCAGCGGTTCAGGTAGGCGCGCACGCGTCCCTCGAAGCGCAGCGCGAACGCGCGCGCGGGCCGGCGCCAGAGCAGCACGTCGAATTCGACCGCACCTCCGGCCTCGACCAGCTCGCCGCTCGCGCACAGCGGGATGCGGCGGTCCGGCAGCTGCGCCGGCGTCGGCACGGGCAGGTTCATGCGTGGCGCTCGAGCCAGGCCGCGAGCTCGGCGACCGAATGCGCGACCAGCAGCGGCGAGTGGGTCGCGAACGACTCGGGCTCGTGCGCGCCGTAGGACACCGCGACGCTGGCGGCACCGGCGTTGGCGGCCAGCTGCAGGTCGTGCGTCGTGTCGCCGATCATCAGCGTGCGGTGCGGCTCCGCGCCGAACTGGCGCATCAGCTCGTGCAGCATCTGCGGGTCGGGCTTGGATCGCGTCTCGTCGGCGGTGCGCGAGCCGTCGAACACGCCGCGCAGGGCCGCGGTGCCAAGCGCGTCGTCCAGGCCGACGCGGCTCTTGCCGGTGGCCACCGCGAGCCAGTGGTGGCGCGCCTTCAGCGCCTGCAGCATCTCCAGCACGCCGGGGAACAGCGTGAGCGCATGCTGGCGCGCGGCGTAGTGGTGGCGGTAGCGGTCGACCAGCAGCGGGTAGCGCTGCGCGGTGAGCGTGGGCACGGCGTGCTCGAGCGCGGCGCGCAGGCTCAGGCCGATCACCCAGGCGGCGCGGCGCGCGTCGGGCTCGGGCTCGCCGATGTCGCGGCAGGCGGCCTGGATGCTCTGCACGATCAGGGCGGTGGAGTCGAACAGGGTGCCGTCCCAGTCGAAGACGACGAGGTCGAAGCGGCGCGGGCGGAGGTCGGTCATGGCGTGTCGGGCATGGCGGCCGGGAGGGCGTCGACGAGGCGGGCGCACTCGGGCGGCAGCGGCGCGGCGAGCTCGAGGCGCTCACCGGTGGCGGGATGGTCGAACGCGAGCCGGCGGGCGTGCAGGAACATGCGCTCGAAGCGGACGCCCGCGACGGCCTCGCCGCGCGCGTAACGGCGGTTGAGGGCGAAGTCGCCGTACTTGTCGTCGCCGACGATCACATGGCCGGCATGGGCGAGATGGACGCGGATCTGGTGCGTGCGGCCGGTCTTGATGGTGACGTCCAGCAGCGTCGTGTCCGCGAATCGGCGCGCCACCTTCACGAGCGAGATGGCGCGCTGGCCGTCGGCATGGTCGGCGGACACGGCGCGCACGCGGCGGTCGCCGGCCGCGTCCTCCGTGCGAAGGAGCGCGACGTCGATCACCTTCAGCGACGCCGGCCAGGCGCCGACCACGAGCGCGGCGTAGGTCTTGCCGGTCTCGCGCGCGCGGAACTGCTCCTGCAGGGCCACCAGCGCGCTGCGCTTCTTGGCGAGCAGCAGGATGCCCGAGGTCTCGCGATCGAGCCGGTGCACGAGCTCGAGGTAGCGCTGCTGCGGGCGCGCGCGGCGCAACTGCTCGATCACGCCGAAGCTCACGCCCGAGCCGCCATGGACGGCGGTGCCGGCGGGCTTGTCGATGGCGACCAGGTGCTCGTCCTCGAACAGGATCGGGAACTCGCGCGGCGGGGCGGCCTCGGCCGGCGCGTCGGCGGAGGTGGCGGGCAGGCGCAGCGGCGGCACGCGCACGATGTCGCCTGCCACGAGCTTGGTGTCGGCGCCCGCGCGGCCCTTGTTCACGCGCACCTCGCCGGAGCGGATGATGCGATAGACGTGCGTCTTGGGCACGCCCTTGAGCTCGCGCAGGAGGAAGTTGTCCAGGCGCTGGCCCGCGAATTCGGCGTCGACCTCGACCTGGCGGACGGCCGGTGCCGCCGGGGCCGCCGGCGGGGTCGTTTGGGCCGGTCTGCGTTTCGCCTCTATAATTGGCCGGACCACGTTGGTGCCATAAGTTCTTGATTTTCCAGAGTTTACCCGGGTGTTTCCCGCGCAGGCTCTCGAAGACCGGACGTCCACGGCCCCGGCGCGGCGCCGGAACCCGCAAGGGCGCCGGTCAACAAGGTGATGCAACGCGTACGCGCCCTCTGCAGGCCGGCGACCACGAAGTGGCCCGGCGGTCGACGGCAAGGACGTGGAAGAGCAACGGCACATGAACCGCCCTGCAGAGGCTTTGCAGGCTGGAGATAGAAGTTTTCCGAAGCCGCCAGGCGCGTCGGGCCCCGTGGGTCCGGCGAGCGCTGGCGGCCGGCGTCGGCAACGCATCCGCAAACGCATGGCGTTCGTTTTCCACCCCCACCCCGTCCCGCACCGCCGCGCGGTCGAGTCCCGGCCCGGGCCGCTGCCGCCACGCCTCGTGCGTGCCGCAGCCGCCGCCGCGCGCTCGCCGCATGGCCGGGGCCGCGAGGTGCGACCCCCTGCAAGAGCGGCCACGGCCGCGTTCGCAGGCGGCCAGGGGAAGACGCTGCGCATCCTGCCCCGCGGCCGCGTGACCTGACGTCCAAGCGCCAACGCTGCCACGAGGTCGCCGCCCCATCCGGGCATGACCGGCAGTCCAGGGCGATTCCTTCGATCGGTTCGGTTTCGTTTCTCGTGCATCGTTCCGCGCCCCAGAGCCCGCGACAGGCGGCCAGGGCGCAACGAGGTGCCGTCGCCTCGAGGTGGCCAACGGGCCCCCGGGACGGCGGCGGATGAAGGAGTGCACGTGAAACGCATGCTGATCAACGCGACGCAGCCGGAAGAACGCCGGCTGGCCATCGTCGACGGACAGAAACTGCTCGATTTCGAGAACGAGATCGAGGGCCGCGAACAGCGCAAGGGCAACATCTACAAGGCGGTCGTGACGCGGGTCGAGCCCTCGCTCGAGGCCTGCTTCGTCGACTACGGCGAGGATCGCCACGGCTTCCTGCCGTTCAAGGAGATCTCGCGCCAGTACTTCCGCGAGGGCGTGGACGTCAAGTCCGCGCGCATCCAGGACGTCATCCGCGAAGGCCAGGAGCTCCTGGTCCAGGTCGAGAAGGAAGAACGCGGCAACAAGGGCGCCGCGCTGACGACCTTCATCTCGCTGGCCGGCCGCTACCTCGTGCTGATGCCCAACAACCCGCGCGGCGGCGGCGTGAGCCGGCGCATCGAGGGCGAGGACCGCGAGGAGCTCAAGGAGAACCTCGACCAGCTGCAGTATCCCAAGGGCATGAGCCTGATCGCGCGCACCGCCGGCATCGGCCGCAGCGCGCCCGAACTGCAGTGGGACCTCAACTACATGCTCAAGCTGTGGGACGCCATCGATGGCGCCTCGCGCGAGGGCAAGGGCGCGTTCCTGATCTACCAGGAGTCGTCGCTGGTCATCCGCGCGATCCGCGACTACTTCACGGCGGACATCGGCGAGATCCTGATCGACACCGACGACATCTACGAGCAGGCGCACCAG